>NZ_JBSSLX010000145.1:0-15214 GCF_053890995.1 Micromonospora sp. I033
TGGATCACCACCCGCGGGTCGGTGGACCAGTCCGTCTTCTGCCCGGCCCGGGTGTACGCCAGCAGGCGCACCTCGCCCGGGCGGGCCACCGCGGCCAGCGGCCGGCCGTCGAGCGGGGAGCCGGCCACCACCGGCACCTCGGTGACCAGCAGCGCGTGCCGGTCGACCGGGATGGTGGCGATCACCGCGCGGTCCAGCATGGCGGCCGCGAACGCCGGTGCGGCCAGGTACGACACGCTGCGCGAGATGCCGATGCCGAAGGCCTGCTGGATCCGCTCGGCGAAGTCGCCGTCGAAGAGGCGGAGCACCACCCGCAGGTCGGGGTCGAGGGAGCGGGCGTTGAGCGCGGCACGCAGGTTCACCCCGTCGTCGGTGGAGACCACCACCAGCGCCTGGCTGGTGTCGACGGAGGCGGCCCGCAGGGTCTCCTCCTGGCCGGCGTCGCCGACGATCACCGGCACGCCGAGCCGGTGCGCGAGCGGCGCGCCGCGCGCGTCGGGATTCTTGTCGATGGCCACCACCTCGACCCCGAAGTCGTGCAGTTGCGCCATGACCCGGGTGCCGATGTTGCCCAGCCCGACCACCACCACGTGCCCGGACCGGTCGGGCTGGATCCGGCCGGCGTGCAGGGCGAGCCGGGCGTTCACGATGCCGTCGACCACGGCGGCCGTGATGAGCGGGATCAGCGCCAGCCCGGCCAGGTTGAGCACCACCTGCATGATCTGCGCGGCGAGCGGCTTGTTGACGTCCGGATCCTGCCCGCTGAGCGTGGTGACCAGGGTGAGGTAGAGCGCCTCGGACCAGGTCACGTCCGCCGCCCGGGCGTTGAGCCAGCCGAGCACGGCGATCACGGCGAGCAGCACCAGCACGGCCACGCCGATCTTGCGGGTGGCGAAGCTGCGGACCGCGCGGAGCAGCACCGCCACCGGCTGCCGGCGCCGGCGGGCCCGGACCAGCCGGCGGGCGGCCAGCTCGGTGCCGGGCGGCCGCCCGGTCGCCTCGGCCAGCACCACGTCGGCGGAGGCCTCGTCGGCGGGCAGCACCCGGACCAGCTCCGGGTCGGTGGTGACGGCCAGCCCGCTGACCACGTCCTGCGGCTGCACGTCGGCGCGGCGGGCCACGTAGAGGGTGCGGCCGGCGTGCCGGAAGTGGGTGGGGGCCAGCTCGCCGAGGGCGGCGGCCACGAAGGCCGGGGCGGAGATCGAGGCGTCGGAGAGCACCGCCGAGTCGGGGAAGAGCTGCCGCACGCCGTTGGCCAGGCTGGTGTTGAACATCCGCACCACGAGGCGCAGCCGGGGCTCGACCTCCTGGGCACAGAGCGCGGCGTGCATGTTGCCCACGTCGTCCTGGTGCAGCAGGGCCAGCCCGTCCGCCCCGGCCAGCCCGGCCCGGCGGAAGGTGGCCTCGTCGAGCCGGTCCGCCCGGACGACCTGGACGCCCGGGAGGTCCCGGCCGTCCGGCCCCTCGGAGCGGCGGCGCTCGGGCACGACCAGGGTCACCCGGATCCGCCCGGTGGGCGGGTCGGTGGCGAGCAGCGCCCGGACCACCCAGTAGGCCAACGGGTCGGAGCCGCAGACCACGTAGTGTGGCCGCACGTCGCCGTTCATCTTCAGCCGCCATCCGGTCGCCCGGCGCGCGCGGTCGCGGAGGGGCTCGGCCATGCCCGGATCGTAGTCAGTCGCTCGCAGTGCGCGCAGCCCCCTCGATCATGAACGCATGGTGCCCGCCAGTACGGGTAGAGCACGGGGCATGCAGACGTTCCTGCCGTATCCGGACTTCCTGGCGAGCGCCCGGACGCTGGACCAGAAGCGGCTGGGCAAGCAACGGGTGGAGACCATCCAGGTGCTGCGGGGGCTGACCCGGCCGGACTACGGCTGGCGCAACCACCCGGCGGTGAAGATGTGGGCCGGGTACGAGGAGGCGCTGACCCGGTACGGCCTGGACATGTGCGCGGTGTGGTGCGAGCCGGGCCGGGCGGACACCTGCGCGGCCACCATGGCCACCGACCTCGCCACCGCCTGCGGCATCGAGGTCATCCGCACCCAGCCGGAGCTGGCCGAGGCCGGCGAGCTGCCGCCCTGGCTGGGTCGGGAGGACCTGCACCGCAGCCACCGGTCGTCGCTGCTGCGCAAGGACCCGGCGCACTACGGCCCCCAGTTCGACGGGGTTCCGCCCGACCTGGAGTACGTCTGGCCCGCCTCGGACCGGCCGCGGCGGTGCCTGCTGCCGGAGGCGTGAGCCGGCAGACTGGAGGCTCCCGTCGGGCGGAGGCGCAGGGTGGCACTGTCGCGAGTGGTCGGTCGGCTCATCGGCGTACGCCCGCATCTGGTGGATCCCGGCGGCGGTGGTGCCCCGCGCGTGCCGCGACCGGTGCGGGCGGTGGTGGTCGGCGGCGGCATCGCCGGCATGTCGGCGGCGGTGGTGCTGGCCGAACGCGGCGTCGAGGTGACCGTGCTGGAGGCGGCGCCGCACCTGGGCGGCCGGCTCGGCGCCTGGCCGGAGGAGCTGCCGGACGGCGTCCAGCGCAACGAGCACGGCTTCCACGCCTTCTTCCGGCAGTACTGGAACTGGCGGAACATCCTGCGCCGGGCGGACCCGACGCTGGGCTTCCTCAAGCCGGTCCCCGGCTATCCGATCCTCTCCGCGCGGTGGCCGACCGAGGAGTTCGGCAGGTTGCCGCCCGCGCCGCCGGCAAACCTGCTCGCCCTGCTGCTGCGCAGCCCGAGCCTGCGCCTGGCCGACCTGCGGGCGATGGACCGGGACGCCGCGCTGCCGCTGCTCGCCTACGACCCGGTGCGCACCTACGCCGAGTTCGACGGCCGGACCGCCGACGAGCTGCTCACCTCGCTGCGGCTGCCGGACCGGGCCCGGGCCATGCTGTTCGAGGTCTTCTCGCACTCGTTCTTCAACCACGAGGCCGAGATGTCGGCCGCCGAGATGATCGCCCAGTTCCACTTCTACCTGCTCGGCAACCCGGAGGGGCTGGCCTTCGACTGCCCGGACCGCGACTACGCCACGGCGATCTGGGAGCCGCTCACCCGGCACGTCGAGCGGCGCGGCGCCCGGGTGCGCACCGGCACGGCCGCCGCCCGGCTGGACCGGACGCCGGACGGCTGGCGGGTGACCACCGCCGACGGCGACGCCCACGAGGCCGGGCACGTGGTGCTCGCCGTCGACCCGCCGGCGCTCGCCGCGCTGGTCGCCGCCTCCCCCGGCCTGGTCGCGGCGGCGCCGGAGCTGGTGGCGCGGACGCCCGCGTTCGGCCGGCCCGGCCCGCCGTACGCGGTGGCGCGCTACTGGATGGACGGCGACGTGCGGGCGGACCGGGCGGTGTTCAGCGGGGTGTCCCGGCAGCCCACCCTGGACTCGGTGACCCTCTACCACCGGCTGGAGGACGAGCCGCGGCGCTGGGCGGAGCGGGCCGGCGGGGCGGTGGTCGAGCTGCACGCGTACGCCTGCGAGCCGGACGTGCCGGCCGAGGAGCTGGCCGAGCGGATGCGGGTGGAGCTGACCGCGCTCTGGCCGGAGGCGGCGGCCCTCCGGGTACGCGAGCTGCGCGCCCGGGTCGAGGCGCGGGCGCCCGGGTTCACCCCGGGCAGTCACGCGGGGCGGCCCGGGGTGCGCACCGACGCGGCCAGCCTCTACCTGGCCGGCGACGGCATCCGGACCGGGTTCCCGAGCGCCTTGATGGAACGGTCGGCGGCGACCGGGATCGTCGCCGCCAACCACATCCTGCGCGCGGAGGGAGCGGCGGCCGAGCCCGTCCGCTCGGTCCGCCCGCGCGGCCTGCTGGCCGGCCGGCGATGATCCTAAACCGGTCATAAGCCATCAAAAGCTGCACTAGTCTCGACTGACTCCGTCGACACGGGAGGTCGGGAGGGTGAGTACGGCGCTGCGGGTGGACGACGAGCGGGACGACGCGTACGGGCTGCTCCGCGACGAGCGGGCGTGCGTCGTCACCGCGCTGCGGCTGGGCTGGTCGATGGCGGACACCTACCACCACGCGCAGACCACCGACCTGGTCGACGACGCGGACCGGCCGGCGGCCGCCCCGCCGAAGCTCTCCAACGTCACCGAGCTGCCGGGACGGCTCCGGCTCCGGATGAACCTGGACGGGGTGGAGGTGGCGCTCGCCCAGATCGCCGCGCTCACCGTGCCGGGCCGGCCGCTGCCGTCCACCGCCGCCGCCCGGACCGCCGCCGGGGCGGACCGGGAGCCGCTGCTGCTCGCCCTCGACGAGCTGAACGTGGACGTGCTGCGCTGGACGATGGCCACCAACCACCGGGTGGGCCTGGCCTACCGGCTCGGTCGGTCGCTCGCCGACACGGTCCGCCCAGGCGACGCCGACCAGCTTGTCGGGCGGTTCGGCGGGCGGCAGATCCAGATCAGCCGGTGGCTGGACGAGCTGGCCAGCGTGCTGCCCCCGTACTCGGCGGCGGTGGTCCGCCACTCGCTGGCCGCGTGGGCGGCGGCGGTCACCCGGGCCGCGGTCGGCGACCCGCGCGAGGCGGGGCTCGCGGAGCTGGCCCGCGAGCTGCGCAACCAGGGCGAGCTGTGGCGGGGCGTGCTCACCGGCGGCCTGCACCCGCGCGACCTGCTGGACGAGGAGAACTGGGCGGTGGTGGCCCGGAATCTGATCATCCGGGACCGGAAGCTGGTGGTGCAGGCGGCCCGGGGGATCTTCTGGCCGGTGCTCGTACCCCTGCTGGTGGTGCTGCTGGCGGTGGTCGGGGTGAGCGCCGCGGCGGCGGCCGGCTCCCCCACCACCCGGGCGGCGGTGGCCCTGGTCGGCCTGGGCGCCGGGCTGACCGCGATCTGGCGGTCGGTCTCCACGCCGGCCCTGTCGGTGGCCGCCGAGGTGAACCGGCCGCTGCTGGAGAGCGAGCTGGTGGTCCAGATGGCGGCCCGGATCGGCCGGCCCCTCGCCGCGGCGCGGGCGGCCGGGCGCGCCGGCCGGCAGCGGCCCCCGTCCGACGGTGGATCGAAATACGTTGCCCGCGTTTCCGGCGCGGATCTACCGTGAGCGCGCAAGGTCAACCACCGCTCCGGGAGCCGTCGATGTCGCTGCGACACGCCACCACGATGCCGTCGTGGCTGCTCGGCGACGGTTCCCGAGCCGAAGGTCCCCGCCCCGGGTGGCCCGACTGACGCGCCCGCGCGCCCACGTCGTCGCCGCCCGGTCCCGTGGACCGGGCGGCTTTTTGCTGCCGTACCACCGACCGTGAAGGGAGAGCCCGGTGGACGCCGTCCTCGTCATCAACGCCGACCTCGGCCCGCTGCACCGGGTCACCGTCCAGCACGCGATCCGGATGCTCTGCCGGCGGGTCGCCGAGATCCACGAGGCCGAGCCGGACCAGGTGATCGGGGTCTTCCCGATGCCACGGGTGGTCCGCCTCGTCCGCTACGTGGTGACCCGCTGGCGGTTCAGCGCCGGCCCGGCCTGGTCCCGGGGCGGGGTGCTGCGCCGCGACGGCCGGCGGTGCGCCTACTGCGACGGCCCGGCCGGCACCATCGACCACATCCTGCCCCGCTCGCGCGGCGGCCGGAACACCTGGGGGAACACCACCGCCGCCTGCTACGGGTGCAACCAGCGCAAGGGCGACCGGACCCCGGCCGAGGCGGGCATGCCGCTGCGCCGGGAGCCGGTGACGCCGAGCTGGGCCGCCCTGGCGCGGTGACGTACGGCCGGCGGGCACAGGGGGCCGCGTCGGAGGTACGCCTCCGGCGCGGCGCCCGCCGGTCCCGCGGGGGTGCGGGAACAGTCCCGCACCCCCGCGTCGGTCAGTTGACCGTGACCGAGAACGAGCGCCAGCCGGACGAGGTGCCGTCGGCGTACTTCACCGAGAACCAGAAGTAGGTCCAGCCCGAGGCGGTCGGGGTGAAGGTGACCCGGGCCTTGCCGTCGGCGTCCAGTGGCACGTCGAGGTGGTCGCTGTTCTGGGTGGTGAACCACGTGACCGCGGTCGCGTCCTTGGTGACCTTCGGCGTCACGGTGAAGACGCCCGGCACCCCGACCCCGCCGCCGGAACCGTCGATCGGGTAGACCCCGTCGGAGGCGATGGACGGGGCGTCGTCCACGTAGAAGGTGGTCTCCGCCTGGTAGAGCACCTCGCCGGTGGCGCTGCGCCCGGCGTACGCGAGCCTGTGCTCGCCACCCTTCAACGGGCCCAGGACCGGCACGGCCACGCCCTGCGCGTCCACCGGGACCGACTGCTCCGCGCCGCCGTCGACCCGGTAGGCGACGGTGGTGATGCCGTTGCCCGGCTGGGTGCCGAACCGCATGCTCACCAGGATGCCGGCGCCGGACGGGTCCGGCTCCTGCTTGGTCGACCAGGCGGTGACCGTCAGGTCGCGCACCTTGAAGGTGTACGAGCGTACGGGCGAGCTGTTGCCGGCCCGGTCCACGCTCGCCACGTACAGGGTCTGCTCACCCGCGTCGCGGGGCTGCCACCGGATGGTCGCGGCACCACCGAGCTGGTCGGCCGGCACCTGGTTGTACATGTTCCACTGGCTGTCGCCGTACCGGAAGCCGACCACGTCCGGCACGCCGTTGGCCGTGAACAGGAAGGTGCCGGTCACGTTGCGGCCACCGGTCGGGTTGGGCGGGTTCTCCGGGTACTCCGGAGAGGCCACAGTCGGCGCGGCGGCGGGCCCGGTCCGGTCGACGGTGAACCGGCACGGGTCGCTCCACGGCGACCAGGCCCGCTCGTCGTAGGTCCGCGCGTGCCAGGCGTACTCACCGTCGGCCAGGGTGTCCGCCGGCACGTCGCCCACGCCGCTGAGGCCGTCGCCCCCGCTGGAGATGCCGGTCGTCATCGTGGTGGTGGCCGACGGATCGGCGAGCGGCCAGAACTCGAACTCCGGGGTCAGGGAGTCGCCGGGATCGCGGTCCCGGTCGGTCATGTCCGCGAAGACGCTGAAATTGGACCGGGCGAAGTAGTCCGGGCCGCACGGCGTGTCGGTGTTGCCGTTGTAGAGCTTCGTCGGCTTGAGCGGAGCGGTGTTCTTCAGCTCCACCTCGAACCGGAACTCGTTGGTCTCCAGCCAGCGGCCGTAGGCGACGTCCCCCTCGTACCTCTTGGGGACCCGCAGCTCGGCGGTGAGCTGACGGTCACCGCGGTTCAGCGCGTCGGTGAGCGCGGTGGTGAGGTTCCACATGGTGCGCCACGAGGTGCAGTCGCCGCCCTCGGCGGTGGCGGTGACCTCCTTGCCGATCGTCTTCGGCGGGCTCGACCAGCTGTTGTCACCGGTGAACGGCGCGGTCGGCAGCGCGACCACGGTCCGCGGCTTCGCGCAGTCGTTCGCCCGGCTCTCGCGGGCGACCAGGGTCGCGCTGCTCAGCCGGCCGACGTAGATGCCGCCGATGTCGAAGGTCACGTAGGCACGGGAGGTGTGCCGGGTGGACTCCTCGTCGCGCCAGGAGCCGACGGGCAGGTCGCCGCCGCTCGGATAGAAGACGGCCGTGTCCGGGGTGGTGGAGTCGGTGTACGCCAGCAGAGAGGGCGTGAGCACGAAGTGCGGCTCGGCGGCGGCGGCCGACACCGGCGGGAGCACGACGGCTCCCAGCACCAGTGCGGCAATCGCTCCCCGCAATGTCGTGCGCCCGCGCCCCCGTGCGTCGCGGGTCCTGAGTGTCACGTGGACGGTCCTCCTTCATCGATCACCACCACAGCGGGGTGACCGACTGGGATGGTAGCCAGCCCGGGCATCATGAGCCGTCCCGATCGAGCCCGGGCGGGCCACCTGACCAGGATCCAGCTGATCGGCGGAGCCGGGCCGTCGACTCGGTGCCCCGCCGCCGATCCGTACGGCCGGTTCCCGGTGGTCGGGACTGCGTGGGCGGCACGGCGCGGAGTAGCGTGCTCGCGACCGGAGCACCGGTCGCGGGCAGGGCGGGCCGGCGGCAGAGCATCCGCCGGCCGACGCCCCCGCATCCACCGCTGAACGGGGATCAGATGACCAGACCCGCCAGCAGGTACGCCGCGGTCGCCGCCGGCATGCTGCTGAGCCTCACCGCCGGCCTGACCGCCACGCCGGCGTACGCCGAGGAACCCACGCCGGGTGCGATCACCGGCCACGTCGTGACGGAGAAGCCCGGCAGCGTCACCGTCAACCTCTTCACCACCGACGGCGCCAGCGGCGGACAGGTGCTGACCGGCGCCGACGGGAGCTTCCGCTTCGCCGACGTGCCGGTCGGCACCTACAAGATCCAGTACGGCTTCCTGGGCCGCTACCAGTGGTCGCACGAGAAGCTCGGCTACTCCACCGCCGACATCGTCACGGTCACCTCCGGCGAGACCACCACCGTGCCCGAGGAGACCATGCTGCTGCCCGGTGTGGTGGAGGTGGTGGCCACGGACGCCGACACCGGAGCGCCGGTCGACGCCTTCTGCGCGGGGGTCCAGGAGTACTCCCTCCAGTGTGGGGCCACCGGCGGCCACCTGCGGCTCGAGAACCTGCAGTCCGGTACGTACACCCTTCAGGTGCGCTCCTCCGACGGCCTGCACGCGCGGCAGCAGGTCAAGGACGTCAAGGTCGTCCTCGGCCAGACCACCCGGGTCGAGGTCTCCCTTCGTCCCACCACCGCCGTCACCACCACCGTGGTCGACCGGGCCACCGGGGAGCCGGTGCCCTACACCTGTGTCGCGGTGCTGCCGACGGTCTTCGGCGCGCTCGACGACCAGACCTGCCAGTGGGACGTCAACTACACCGACGACCAGGGCCGGGTCACCGTGGGCGAGCTCGAACCGGGTGACTACACGGTGCTGGTCCTGCCGAGGGACGACGTGCACGGCGTGCAGTGGCTGGGCCGGAACGGCGGTGTCGGCCGGCAGCACGACGCGCTGCTGGTCAAGGGCGAGGCCGGTCGGCTCAGCACCGTCCCCACCGTGCGGCTCGACCCGGCCGCCCGGATCACCGGAACGATCCGGGACGCCGGCACCGGTGAGCCGCTGGCCAACGGCTGCGCCGGCATTCTGCCGCAGCGGCAGGGCAGCTTCGCTCCGGGAGCCGGCCCCTTCTGCACGGGCTCCGACGGCGTCTACACCGTGCCGAATCTGGGCCCGTACGACTGGCCGCTGGAGTTCTCCCACTTCTACGACCACGTCGAGCCCTACGCCGCCGTGTGGTCGGGAGGTGCGGCCGACCGGAAGACCGCCAAGCCGATCCGGGCCGGCATCGAGCAGCCAGGGGTGGCCGACGCCTCGCTGGCCCGTACCGGCCCCCGGCTCAGCGTGACCACCACGTCGCAGGACGGTCAGCCCTACAACGGGTGGCTGGCCGGGGACATCTACAACACCACCACAGGCGACCTGGTGAAGCAGTTCTCCTTCTACTACGGTCCCCGGGTCGTCGACGGGCTCGCCGACCAGTCGGTGAAGGTCCGCTACGTGCCGGACCGCCCATGGTCGGGCGGCTGGTACGGCGGCACCGACCGGGAGTCGGCGACGAGCGTCCGGCTGCGCCACGACAGGACCACCCAGATCACCATCGTCCTGGCCGACCCGGCCTGACGGGTGCCGGTGGGGGCGGCCGGGCCGCTCCCACCGGCCCGGCCGTACCGCTGTCGAGCTCAGCCGGCCGGCGGTGTCCAGCCGAAGCGTGGTGGCCGGCGCTCGGTGACCGCCGCGATCCCCTCCCGGGCCTCGCCGCTCTCCCGCACCTGCCCGTGCCACCAGGCGATCCGGTCCGCGTCGGCGCGCCCGTCGACGATCTCCTTGGCCGCCGCCACGGTGAGCCGGGACCGCTCGGCGATGGTGCCGGTCACCGCCGCCACCCGGGTCGCCAGCCCGTCGGCCGGCAGCACCTCGTCGACCAGCCCGATCCGCAGCGCCCGCTCGGCGTCGACCAGCTCGCTGGTGAACAGCAGGTGCTTGGCCGCCGACGGCCCGACCAGCCGGGCCAGCCGCCGGGTGGTCGGCGCGGGATAGACCAACCCCAGCCGCGCCGGCGGTACGCCGAACCGGGCGTCCGCCGCGGCGAGGCGAAGGTCGCAGGCGACGGCGAGCTGGCAGCCGCCGCCGACGCAGGCGCCCTCGATCGCCGCCACGGTGGGCCGGCTGAACGCGGCCAGCCGCTCCTCGGCGGCCACCGCGATGCTGCCGTCCCCGGCCGCCAGCAGCTCGTCCAGGTCGCCCAGGTCGGCACCGGCGCAGAAGGTGCCGCCCGCCCCGGTGAGCACGAGCGCGCGCACCGCCGGGTCCGCCTCCAGGCCGTCGAGCAGCACCGGGAGCTGCCGCCACATGGCCGGCGTCATGGCGTTGCGGCGCGCCGGGTTGTGGATCACCACGGTCGCCACCGGCCCGGTCACCGTGACGGTCAGCTCCGCGTCCGACATCTCTCCCCCTCGCGCCGCCGGTCCTCCGGGCGACGGTAACGGGCGGGGCCCGGTGACCACCCGCGTGGGGGTGGCCGCCGGGCCCCGGGGTCGGGCGGTCAGGTCAGGAGACGTTGACCGCGGTGTCGTCGACCACGAAGGAGGTCTGCAGCGAGGAGTCCTCCGTGCCGGTGAACTTCAGGGTGACGGTCTGGCCGGCGTACGAGGCCAGCGAGAAGGACTTCTGGCTGTACCCGGTGGCCTTGTTGAGGTTCGAGTAAGTCGCCAGGGTCGCCAGCACGCTGCCGGACGAGTTGAGCACCTGCACGGTCAGCTTGTCGTACTGGACGCTGCTGGTGGTCTCGGCCGAGTCGATGTGCAGCCAGAAGGTGAAGTTGTACGAGGTGCAGCCGCCCGGCAGGCTCACCGACTGGGAGAGCGTGTCGGTGTGGGTGCTGCCGTAGCCGTCCAGCCAGGCGTTCCAGGTGCCGGTACGCGGCGGCTGGCCGCTGGAGGCGTACTGGCCGATGACGCCCGAGGTGGACGACCAGACCGTGTTGCCGGACTCGAAGCCGGGGTTGCCGAGCTTCTGGCCGGCGCCCGTGCAGCCGCCGCCGGTGCCGTTCACGGTCAGCGTGTAGGTCGCCGAGTGGCTCACCGAGCCGGCGCCCGTGACGGTCACCGAGTAAGTGCCGGCCGGGGTGCTCGCCGTGGTGGCGATGGTGAGCGTGGACGAGCCGCCCGAGGTCACCGAGGACGGGCTGAACGACGCGGTGGCGCCGCTCGGCAGGCCGGACGCGGAGAACGTCACGGTCTGCGCGGTCCCGCTGGTGGTGGCGGTGGCGACGGTGGTGGAGACCGAACCGCCCGCGGTCACCGAGCCGGAGGTCGGGGAGAGCGAGACGGAGAAGTCGTTGCCGGTGGAGCCGCAGGGCGCGTCGTTTCCGGCCACGTTCACCGCGGTCCACGCCGCCTGGACGGTCTTGTACTCGGTGGAGCAGTTGCCGTACAGGTCGGTCGCCGCCCGCAGCGTGTAGGCCCGGGCGGTGTTCGACGGGGTGGTGTTGTTGACGTACGAGGTGTTCGAGGTGAAGTACACGTCGAGCGCCCGGTACCAGATCTTCTCCGCCTTGGCGCGACCGATGCCGGTCACCGCCGGCGCCGAGCCGCAGACCGGCGACGTGCCGTACGCGGTGGAGCCGGTGCCCTCGGCGAGGTTGAAGTAGAAGTGGTTGGCCACGCCGGAGGAGTAGTGCACGTCCTTGTTCCTGGTGCTGGTGCTCCAGCAGGAGTCGGACGAGCCGTCCAGCGACGGGTTGTACATGTAGCGCAGCGGCGTACCGTTGCCGTTGATGTTGATCTTCTCACCGACCTGGTAGTCACCCGGGTCGCTCGGCGCGGCGGCGTAGAACTCCACCATGTTGCCGAAGATGTCGCTGGTGGCCTCGTTGAGGCCGCCGGACTCACCGGAGTAGACCAGGCCGGCCAGCGCCTCGGTGACACCGTGGCTCATCTCGTGCCCGGCGACGTCGAGCGAGACCAGCGGGCGGGAGTTGCCCGAGCCGTCGCCGTAGGTCATCTGGGAGCCGTCCCAGAAGGCGTTGACGTAGTTGCTGCCGTAGTGCACCCGGCTCGGCACGCCCGCTCCGTTGCCGAAGATGCCGTTGCGGCCGTGCGTGTTCTTGAAGTAGTCGAAGGTCTTCGCGGCGCCGAAGTGGGCGTCGACGCCGGCGGACTGCCGGTTCGAGGTGGCGCCGTTGCCCCAGTTGTTGTCGGGGTCGGTGAAGGTGGTGCAGGTGCCCCCGGTGGTGTTGTTCATGTCGCAGGTGCGGCCGTTGCCGTGCGACGGGTCCACCATCTGGTAGGTGCTGCCGGAGAGCGTCGTGTCGATGCTGACCGTGCCGCTGTAGATGCCCTGGCCGCTGCCGACCACCATCTCGATCTCGTCGTACGAGCCGATCACCGCGCCGGTGCTCGCGTCGGTGATGACGTGCAGCCTGGACGGCGTCTGCTTGTCCGCCCGCCAGCCGCTGGCGACGGTCTCCCAGGCCAGCCGGCCCTTGCCGGAACTGGCGTCGACGAAGAGCTCCGGGGTGCCCACCGAGGTGAGCGAGCCGGAGAACGCCCTGCGCGCGCTGGCCTGTGCCGCGGCCGGGCCGACCTTGGCGGTGGTGCCCAGCGTGAGCGGCGCGGCGAGGCCGACCGAGGTCCCGGCCAGCGTGCCGTTCGGGGCGGTGTGCACGACGAAGTCGCCGCCGTAGACGCGCAGGCCGTGGTAGGTCCGGGTGTAGCGGGTGTGGGTGGCCCCGGAGGAGTCCACCTTCGTGCGGACGGCCTGGTACGCCTCCCCGCCGGCACCCTGGACGGCACCGGGGTTGGCGCGGAGCAGGCTGTCCGCCCGGGTTGCGGCGGCGGACTCGGGGGACGGGGCGCTCGGGGTTGCCGCGTGCGCCGTGGTGGTGACGCAGGTCAGCACGCCGCTGGTGAGCAGCGCTGCGCTGACGGCGGCGAGGGATCTTTTCACGGGCCCTCCTGAAGGGGGGAAGTTGTGACGGGGGTAGTCACTGATGTAGATATAGCGATACATCGAAGAACGTGAAAGGGTGCGAGCGCTTTCCTGCCGGAGACACTGACCGTTCGGATGAGGGCGGCGGAGCGTGTCGGAACCGGGTGGCCCCGCCGTGCGTCCGATCGGCATGAGAGCCACCCCGGTCGCGGCGACCCTCCTCGCCGCGCTTCTCACCCCGCTCGCCGGCTGCGCCGACAGCGGCGGCGGACCCGCGTCGGACGGCCCGGCCCCGACCACCGCCGCGCCAGGTGTGCCGGTGGTGCTGACGAAGTCCGGCGGCATCGCCGGGCTCAAGGACACCGTCACGGTGCAGCCCGACGGCCGGTGGACCCGGGTCGACCGGGCCGGCGCCTCGCACACCGGCCGGCTCAGCGGCGCCGACCTCGACCGGCTGCGGCACCTCGCCACCGACCCGCGGCTGGCCGCCGAGGCGACCGCCACCATCCCGGCGACCATGTGCGCGGACGCGTTCAGCTATCAGCTCACCGTCGGCCCAACCACCACGGGCTACGTGGACTGCCCGCCGCAGGCCACCCCGCCGCCGGCCACCGCCGCCGTGGTCGACCTGCTCAGCCGCGCCACCGGCTGACGGTCCTCACCAGTCGGCGGCCGCCGCCAGCAGCGTCCGGCGAACCGCCTGGACCTCCCGCCGCCCGGCCACCCCCGGCCGGGCCGCCAGGAAGAGCGTGTTGAGCGGGGGCACCGGCGGCGCGAGCAGCGCCCGCAACGCGCCGGAGGCCAGCTCACCCCGGCAGAGGTACGTCGGCAGCACGCTCACCCCGGCGCCGGCCACCACCGCCGCCCGGACCGCCCGCAGGTCGGCCACGACCAGGCTGGGCGTCCGGGTGAGCCGGGTCTCGAAGACCGTCCGCCAGTACCGGCGCAGGATCGGGGCCTCCTCGCCGTACGCCACCAGCGGCACGTCGCGCAGCGCCGCGGCGGTGACCGGGTCGGGCAGCCGCCCGGCCCAGGCCGGCGCCGCCACCAGCACGAACTCCTCGTCGTAGAGCGGCTCGACGGCCACCCCCCGGCGGCGCGGGCGCACGCTGGTCACCGCCAGGTCGAGCCGCCCGGCCACCAGGTCGTCCACCAGCCGCTCCGGCAGCCCGGCCGACACCCGCAGTTCCAGGCCGTCGGCGACCGGACCGGCCAGCGCCGGCAGCACCCGCTCGGCGAGGAACTCGGCCGGCCCGCCGAGGAACACCGTCCGGGGGTACGCCGTGGTCGTGTCCTCGGCCAGCACGGCGGCGAGCCGGTCCAGCGGGTCGGCGACCCGGCGGGCCAGCTCGTTCCCGGCGGCGGTCGGGGTGACGCCGCGGGGCAGCCGCTCGAACAGCGGCCGCCCGACCGCCTCCTCCAGCGCGCGCAGCTGCGCGGTCACCGTGGGCTGGGCCAGCCCGAGCAGCTCCGCCGCGCCGGTGATCGACCCCGACCGGTGCACGGCGAGGAAGCTGCGGAGCAGGTCCAGGGATGCCTTCACATCAGCAAATCTATCGCCGGTGCCAGCTTCGCCTATTGGTCAGCTATGGATCCACGGGCCAGCATGGTCGGCATGACTCGTGCACTCATCGCGCTGACCAGTCACTCCGAGCTGGGCCGGACCGGCCGCCGGACCGGCTTCTACGTAGGCGAGGCCGCGGAGCCGTGGGAGGTCTTCCGGGCCGCCGGCTACCACGTCGACCTCGTCTCGGTGGCCGGCGGGCAGCCGCCGCTCGACGGCCGGGACGAGAACGACCCGACCCAGAACGACTTCCTCGCCAGCGCCGGCGTGACGGACACCCCGAGGGCCGCCGACGTCGACCCGGACGGGTACGACGTGATCCTCTTCGCCGGCGGCCACGGCACCATGTGGGACTTCCCCGAAGACCCGGACCTGGCCCGGATCGCCCGCTCGATCTACGAGCGCGGCGGGGTGGTGGCCGCCGTCTGCCACGGCCCGTCGGCGCTGGTGAACCTGACCCTCTCCGACGGCTCCCACCTGGTCGCCGGCAAGCGGGTGGCCGGCTTCACCAACGACGAGGAGGCGGCCGTCGGCCTCACCGGGGAGGTGCCGTTCCTGCTCGCCGACAAGCTGACCGAGGCCGGCGCCCAGCACGTCCCGGCCCCCAACTTCACCGAGCAGGTGGTGGTCGACGGCCGCCTGGCCACCGGCCAGAACCCCCAGTCGGCCCGCGCCCTGGCCGAAGCCGTGGTCAAGCTCCTCTCCGCCTGACCCCGCCTCGGCGATCATGAGGTTGACGGTGCGTCAGGTCCGCTTCGACGCCGTCAACCTCATGATCGACGGCGGGCTCCGGGTCAGACGAGGTAGGCCGGGGGGCGGACCGGCGCCG
>NZ_JBSSLX010000146.1:0-15165 GCF_053890995.1 Micromonospora sp. I033
TCGACTCGGTCGGCGCGGCCGGCACCGCCGGCTGGCTGGTCGCCATCATCGCGGTGGGCGCCGGGGTGATCTGGCACCAGTCCGCGCCGGAGCGCCGCCGGCAGTGGGGCGGCTCGATGGCGGTGCCCTGGCTGGGTGCCGTCGTGGAGGAGAGCGACCGGCGCGCGTTCGTGCTCCGCTTCATCGGCGGCGGGGTGCTCGTCGCGGTCGGCATCATCGGCGTGGCGGCGGTCTACTCGCCGGCGCAGAACTTCGACGCGGTGCTCAACGGCATCATCTTCGCCCTGGTCGGGTTGGCCGGGGTGGGCGTGGTGACCGGCCCGGTGCTCTGGCGCACGTGGAACCAGCTCCGCTCGGAGCGCGAGGGGCGGATCCGCGAGCAGGAGCGGGCCGAGCTGGCCGCCATGGTGCACGACCAGGTGCTGCACACCCTCGCCCTGATCCAGCGCAACGCCGGCGACGTCAAGACGGTGCAGCGGCTGGCCCGGGGCCAGGAGCGGTCGCTGCGGAACTGGCTCTACAAGCCGACCGCCTCGCCGACCGAGCGCTTCGCGGCCGCCCTGGAACAGGCCGCCGCCGAGGTGGAGGACACCTTCGCCATCACCGTGGAGGCGGTGGTGGTCGGCGACCGGGAGACCGACGAGCGGGTCGGCGCGCTGGTCGCCGCGGCCCGGGAGGCGCTGGTCAACGCGGCCCGGCACGCCGAGGTACGCACGGTCTCGCTCTATGCCGAGGTGGAGCCGGAGCAGGTGAGCGTCTTCGTCCGGGACCGGGGCAAGGGCTTCGACCCGGATACGGTGGAGGATCACCGGCACGGCGTCCGGGGTTCGATCATCGGACGGATGAAGCGGCACGGTGGCCGGGCGGAGATCCGGTCCGAGCCGGGAGAGGGGACCGAGGTCCGGCTGATCCTGCCGATCAGCGGCTCCGGCTCCACGGCGGAAAGGGACAGATGACCATGGCCGAGCAGGAACCGGTCGAGGGCGCGACGCCCCGGGACGGGCGGTTGCGGGTGTTCCTCGTCGACGACCACGCGATGTTCCGGGCCGGCGTCCGCGCCGAGCTGGGCGCGCGCGTCGAGGTGGTGGGCGAGGCCAGCACGGTGGCCGAGGCGGTCAGCCGGATCGCGGCCATTCAGCCGGACGTGGTGCTGCTCGACGTGCACATGCCCGACGGCGGTGGCCGGGCGGTGCTGGAGGCGATGCGGCGTACGCACCCGCAGGTGCGGTTCCTGGCGCTGAGCGTGTCCGACGCCGCCGAGGACGTGATCGGGCTGATCCGGGCCGGTGCCCGGGGCTACGTCACGAAGACCATCTCGCCGGAGGAGCTGACCGACGCCATCCGGCGGGTAGCCGACGGGGACGCGGTGTTCAGCCCGCGGCTGGCCGGCTTCGTGCTGGACGCCTTCGCGTCCCGGCCGGACGCGCCGGTGGCCGACCCCGAGCTGGACCAGCTCACCAACCGGGAGCGCGAGGTGCTCCGGCTGCTCGCCCGGGGGTACGCCTACAAGGAGATCGCCCGGGAGCTGTACATCTCGATAAAGACGGTCGAGACGCACGTCTCCAACGTGCTGCGCAAGCTCCAGATGTCCAACCGGTACGAGCTGTCCCGCTGGGCCGCCGACCGCCGGCTGGTCTGACCGTCCCCGGCCGGGCCGGCTCCGGGCGTCACTCGGTGGTGCGCAGCACGGTGAACGCCTCGGCCAGCCGGCCGGCCGGGAGGCCGGCATTGTCGGCCATCGTGGTGAGCCGGTCGCGGACCCAGGTCGGCACGTCCAGGTGCGCGGTCTGCGACCGGTGCGCCTCCATCGCGGCGATCTTGCGGTCGACCTGGTCCGTCACGTCGACGACGTGGTCCGGGTCGGGCCCGCCGGCGTACCAGATCTCCCGGACCACCCACGGCTCCAGCCCCTCGTCGAGCAGCTCGGGAAACGCGAAGCGGTTGCGAGAGTCGGGGTAGACGGCGCAGGTGGCGGCCTCGCCGACGGCCAGGTGGTCCGGGTGGCTGGGGCCGGTCAGGTGCTCCCAGCGCCGCAGCGGCGAGCTGGTCAGCACCCGGTCCGGCCGGAACCGGCGGATCGCGGCGCTGATCTGCCGGCGCAGCGTCGGGCTGGGGGTGAGCAGGCCGTCGGTGTGGCCGTCGAGGAAGTCCACCTGGCGCACGCCGACCGCGGCGGCCGCGGCCCGCTGCTCCGCCTCGCGCCGGGCCGGCATCTCCTCGCGCGGCGTGTCGTCGAAGCCGCCGGAGTCGCCCCGGGTGGCGATGAGGTATGCCACCTCGACACCCTCATCCACCCAGCCGGCGATGGTGCCCGCACAGCCGAAGTCGACATCATCCGGATGGGCAAAAACTGCGAGGGCTCGACGGACGTCGGGAAGCGCAGGAGCGGACGCGGGGAAGCTCACGGCGCTGAGCGTACGCGGGTGGTCTCGCCCCGTGTGGCCGTGTCTTACCTGTTCAGAGCGGTAGGACCCGGGCCTTTCATGATCTTTTCTCAAGTATCGGCAACGTGGCGGGCAACTAACGTCTTGATAACGGCACCTTCACGCAAAGGGCTGGTGAGTGTCACAGTGGCAGCACCTCACCCCCCGGTGTGAGGCACCCCGTCGGGCCCGCCGACCACGTGACGCCGCCTCCACGCGCCGGCGCGTGGCCGTCGACCCTGCGCGGTGTCTTCGTCGAAGGGTGTGGCGCCCGGCGGATCGGTCCCCCTGGGGGTGTCCCGATTTCCTCTGCGGTAACCGGCGACCTGTGGTCCGGGTCGGCGGTGGTGTCACCCCCCAAACGTGCGTGAAACCCACGACGGAACCAGGTTAGAAAGAGGAGGCCCCTCGGAATGAGAGTCTCGAAGCGGGCGAGCGGCGCGCTCGCGGTGGGCGCGGCATTCGCGCTCGTCGCGACCGGCTGCTCCAGCGGCAACGACGACGGCGGCAACGCCAGCGCCAGCAAGGACGGCGCGATCGTCATCGACGGCACCCAGCCGGAGAACCCCCTGGTTCCGGCGAACACCACCGAGACCGGTGGCGGCAAGATCATCGACTGGGTGTGGAGTGGCCTGGTCGAGTACCCCAACAACGGTGGGGCCCCGCAGAACCTGCTTGCCGAGTCGATCGAGACGAGCGACTCGAAGGTCTTCAAGATCAAGATCAAGCAGAACACCAAGTTCCACGACGGCACCACCGTCAAGGCCGAGAGCTTCGTCAAGGCCTGGAACTGGGCTGCCTACGGCCCGAACGGCGCGCAGAACGCCTCGTTCTTCTCCGACATCCAGGGCTTCAACGACACCTACACCGAGGACCCGGACGGCCCCGAGGGCCCGAAGAAGGCCCCGGAGCCCAAGGCCAAGGAGATGTCCGGCCTCAAGGTCGTCGACGACTGGAACTTCGAGGTCACGCTCTCCGCGCCGACCGCCGTGTTCCCGACCAAGCTCGGCTACAGCGCCTTCATGCCGCTGCCGGACGCCTTCTTCGCCACCACCCCGGCGGAGTTCGGCAAGAAGCCGATCGGTAACGGCCCGGTCAAGCTCGTCTCCTGGCAGGACGACGTCGAGATCAAGCTCACGCGCTTCGACGACTACAGCCTGCGCGACAAGATGAAGATCAAGGACGTCACCGTCAAGATCTACCAGGACGACACGGCGGCCTACAACGACCTGCTCGCCGGCAACCTGGACTTCCAGCAGCAGGTCCCGGTCTCCTCGCTGGCCGGTGACAAGTGGAAGACCGACCTGGGCGAGCGGGCGATCCAGACGACCGTCCCGTCGACCGGCATCATCGCCTTCCCGATCTACGACAAGCGGTTCCAGAACAAGGACCTGCGTCGCGCCATCTCCCTGTCGATCAACCGGCAGGAGATCACCGACAAGATCTTCTTCGGTAACCGCAAGCCGGCCGACAGCTGGGCCAACCCGCTGACCCCGGGCGCCGAGCCGGGCAACTGCACCGCCTGCAAGTTCGACCCGACCGAGGCCAAGCGGCTGCTCCAGCAGGCCGGTGGCTTCCAGGGCAAGCTGACCCTGTCGTACAACGCGGACGCCAGCCACAAGGAGTGGATGGAGGCCGTCGCCCAGCAGATCAAGACCAACCTGGGCATCGACGCGGTCGCCGTGGGCGTGCCGACCTTCGCGGTCTTCCGGGCCAACATCAACGCCTACAAGATGACCGGCATGTACCGCGCCGGTTGGCAGCAGGACTACCCGGACGTGGAGAACTGGATCAACCCGCTCTACGTGACCGGCGGTTCCTCGAACGACGGCAAGTACAGCAACCCGCAGGTGGACGCCCTCGCCAAGGAGGCCTCCGCGGCCCCCAGCCTCGAGGAGGCCCACAAGAAGTTCGCCGAGGCCGTCAAGCTGATCGACCAGGACGTCCCCACGGTGCCGATCTACTTCAGCGGTGAGCAGTCCGGCCACTCGGAGAAGATCAAGAAGCTGGAGCTGTCCAACGTCGGTGAGCTCGACATCACCTCGGTCGAGCTCTGATCCGAACGGTCTGACCCCGGGTCGGGCTCGCCTACCGGTGAGCCCGACCCGGGGCCGTTCCGCGAGGGGGTGTACAACGGACCCCTCGCACGTTGTCACCATTCGTGTCGGCCGCCCCGACACAGCCCCTGTCTGGAGGACCACCCCATGGGCCGTTATCTCTTGAGACGGCTGCTGCAACTCGTGCCGGTGTTCATCGGCACGACGTTCCTGATCTACTGGCTCGTCTGGTCGGTGCCCGGCGACCCCTTCGCCGGCAAGTGCGGTGACCGTGGTTGCCCCCCGAACTACCGGGCCATGATGACCGAGAAGTACCATCTCGACGATTCGATCTGGGTGCAGTACGCCAGCTACATGAAGAACCTTTTCCAGGGCGACTTCGGTATCACGTTCGGCGGTCGCGAGATCAGCGACATCATCGCCACGTCGTACCCGAACACCCTGAAGCTGGCGGTGGTCGCGCTCGCCATCGAGGCCGTCATCGGTCTCGGCGCGGGCGTCCTCACCGGTCTCCGGCGTAACGGCTTCCTGGACAACCTGGTCCTCGTCTCGTCGCTCTTCCTGATCGCGCTGCCGGTCTTCGTCATCGGCTTCGTGCTCCAGTGGTTCCTCGGCGTCAAGTGGGGCATCATCACCCCGACCGTCTCCAACGAGATGCGGTTCAGCGAGCTGATCGTGCCGGGCTTCGTGCTGGGCAGCGCCTCGTCGGCGTACATCGCGCGAGTGGCGCGGACCAGCATCGCGGAGAACCGCCGCGCCGACTACGTCCGCACGGCCATCGCGAAGGGCCTCCCCATGCGCCGGGTCGTCGGCGTGCACCTGCTGCGCAACTCGCTCATCCCGGTCGTGACCCTGCTCGGCACCGACCTCGGCGCCCTGATGGGTGGCGCCATCATCACCGAGGGCATCTTCGGCATCAACGGCATCGGCCGCCAGGTGCTGCGGGCCATCGTCACCAAGGAGAGCGCTACCGTTGTCGGCATCGTGGTGGTGCTGGTGGTCGTCTATCTCGTGATGAACCTGCTGGTGGACCTGCTCTACGCCGCCCTGGACCCGAGGATCCGTTATGAGTGACCCGAGTACCGCGTCGATCGTCTCGACGCCGCCCGCGACCATGCCGACCGAGGCCGGTTCCGGCGCGCCCGTCAACGCCGGCCTGCCGGAGAACGCGCAGAAGCAGCAGAAGCCCCGTGGCCTCCTCGGCGACGCCTGGCGGGACCTGCGCCGCAAGCCGCTGTTCTGGATCTCGGCGTCCTTCATCCTGCTGTTCATCGTGATGGCCGCGTTCCCGCAGCTGTTCACCTCCCACGACCCGGTGAACGGCGCGCTGTCGCGCAGCCGGGTCGAGCCGTCGGGCGACGCCTGGTTCGGCTACGACGTGCAGGGCCGCGACGTCTACGCCCGGACCATCTACGGCGCCCGCGCCTCCATCGTGGTGGCGCTGCTCTCCGTGATCGGCACCCTGCTGATCGGTGGGGCGATGGGCATCATCGCCGGCTACCGCGGCGGCTGGGTGGACGCGCTGCTCTCCCGCATCGCGGACATCTTCTTCGGCCTGCCGTTCGTGCTCGGCTCGATCGTCATCCTCACCACGTTCAACGGCTCGGGCACCGACAACAACGAGTGGCAGATCATGGGGCTGGTCATCATGTCCCTGACCGTGCTGAGCTGGCCGGTCGTGATGCGGCTCATGCGCTCCTCGGTGCTCGCCACCAAGGAGGCCGACTACATCGTCGCCGCACGGGCGCTGGGTGCCGGCACCGGCCGGATCATCCTCAAGCACCTGCTGCCGAACTGCCTGGCTCCGCTGCTGGTCTACGGCACGATCATGGTCGGGTCGTTCATCGGCGCGGAGGCCACGCTGTCCTTCCTGGGCATCGGCCTGAAGAGCCCGGTGGTCTCCTGGGGCATCATGATCAGCGAGGCGCAGAACTACATCCGGGTCTCGCCGTTCCTGCTGTTCTTCCCCGCCGCGTTCCTCGTCGCCGCCGTGCTGAGCTTCGTCATGCTCGGCGAGGCGGTCCGCGAGGCCCTCGACCCGAAGCTCCGATAGGGGAACTGAGTTGTCCGACATTCTCGTGTCCGAGCAGTCCGCCGCGGGCGCTGACGGATCCGGCCGCCCCTCGGGCCGCCTGCTCGAGGTCGACGACCTGCGGGTGGAGTTCCGCACCCGGGACGGCGTCGCGAAGGTCATCAACGGGGTGACGTACCACGTCGACGCGGGGGAGACCCTCGCCGTGCTCGGCGAGTCCGGCTCCGGCAAGAGCGTCACCGCGCAGACCATCATGGGCATCCTCGACACTCCGCCCGGCTTCGTCACCGGGGGCCAGGTCCGCTTCCACGGCAAGGACATGCTCAAGATGTCCGCCGAGCAGCGGCGCCGGGTCCGGGGTGAAGGCATTGCGATGATCTTCCAGGACTCGCTCTCCGCCCTCAACCCGGTTTTCACCGTCGGCTTCCAGATCGCCGAGCAGTTCCGCATCCGGCGCGGCATGAGCCGCTCGGACGCCAAGAAGCGCGCGATCGAGATGCTCGACCAGGTGAAGATCCCGAACGCCAAGGGTCGGTACAGCAACTACCCGCACCAGTTCTCGGGTGGTATGCGGCAGCGGGCCATGATCGCCATGTCGCTGGCGCTCGACCCCGAGGTGCTGATCGCCGACGAGCCGACCACCGCGCTGGACGTGACCGTGCAGGCCCAGATCATGGACCTGCTCGGCGAGCTCCAGCGGGAGCGGCAGATGGGCATGATCCTGATCACCCACGACCTCGGCGTGGTCGCCGACGTCGCGGACCGGATCGCGGTCATGTACGCCGGCCGGATCGTCGAGGAAGCCGACGTCTACGACCTGTACGCCAAGCCGGCGCACCCGTACACGCTCGGCCTGCTCAACTCGATCCCGCGGATGGACGAGAAGGGGCAGGAGCTCCGTACCATCAAGGGCCTCCCGCCGAACCTGATGAACATCCCGTCGGGTTGCGCCTTCAACCCGCGCTGCCCGATGGCGCAGCCGGTGTGCCGGGAGAAGGTGCCCCCGCTGCTGCAGTTGGGCCGCGGCCGGGCCAGCGCCTGCCACTTCGCCGAGGAGCTCGTGAACCGTGACTGAGAACATCATCGAGGTCCGTGACCTGGTCAAGCACTACCCCGTGACCCGGGGTGTGGTGTTCAAGAAGACCATCGGTCACGTCAAGGCGGTCGACGGCGTCTCCTTCGACCTGAAGGCCGGCGAGACGCTCGGCGTGGTCGGCGAGTCCGGCTGCGGCAAGTCGACGCTCGCCCGGGTGCTGATGAACCTGGAGAAGCCGACCGCCGGTCAGGTGCTCTACAAGGGCCAGGACATCTCCAAGCTCTCCGGCGGCGCGCTGCGGCGCCTGCGCCGGCAGATCCAGCTGGTGATGCAGGACCCGTACACCTCGCTGAACCCGCGCATGACGGTCGGTGACCTGATCGGCGAGCCGTTCGAGATCCACCCCGAGGTGGCCCCGCGGCGGTCCCGCCGGGACAAGGTCAAGGAACTGCTCGACCTGGTCGGCCTCAACCCGGAGCACATCAACCGGTACCCGCACCAGTTCTCCGGCGGCCAGCGCCAGCGCATCGGCATCGCCCGGGCGCTGGCCCTGCGGCCCGAGGTCATCGTCTGCGACGAGCCGGTGTCGGCCCTGGACGTGTCGATCCAGGCGCAGGTGATGAACCTGCTGGAGAAGCTCCAGGCCGAGTTCGGCCTCTCGTACGTCTTCATCGCCCACGACCTGTCGGTCGTGCGCCACCTCTCCGACCGGGTCGCCGTGATGTACCTGGGCAAGATGGTGGAGGTCGGCACCGAGGACGAGATCTACGAGCGGCCGACCCACCCGTACACCCAGGCGCTGCTGTCGGCGGTGCCGGTGCCGGACCCGACCGTGCGGGAGAGCAAGGCGATCATCCGACTCCAGGGTGACGTCCCCTCGCCGGTCAGCCCGCCCTCGGGCTGCCGGTTCCGCACCCGGTGCTGGAAGGCGCAGGACATCTGCGCCCAGGAGGTGCCGCTGCTCCAGATCCGGCCGGGCTCGGACCACCCGAGCGCCTGCCACTTCGCGGAGAAGCGGGAGATCGTCGCCACCCACGAGGCGGCCTGATCCACCCCGGACCGCCTGCCGGCGTCAGCTCGACGCCGGCAGGCGGTTCGTCGTATCCGGGGCCCGGCGGCACCCGGTTCCCGCGCTGCCGGCAGGGCTCACAGCGGCCCGCGGCCGGCGCGCAGCAGCAGGAGCGCGAGCTGGGTGCCGTCCGCGCCGAGCGCCTGGCGGAACCGCTCCAGGATCTCCCGCTCCCGGGAGAGCACCAGCCGGGTGCCGCCGGAGGCCATCCGGGTGGCTCCGACCTCCTGGGAGAGCGCGGCCCGCTCCTGCCAGAGCGCGATGATGGTGCGGTCGATCTCGTCGATCCGCTCCCGGATCCCGCTGATCCGTTCGGCCGCCGCCGAGTCGTCGGTGCCGGTCCGGGCCGCCGCGGCCCCGGTCGGGTCGCCACCGGCCGGCGGGTCGTGCCGCGCCGGGCCGCCGCTGGACTCCACCACGTCAGTCATCATCGTCGTACCCCTCGGGGTCTCGGGCCCGGTACCCGGATCCCGGGACGGAAAAGCCCCGGGCTCCAGGAGCCCGGGGCTTTTCGTAGGTCTGTGATCAGGCGCGACCCACGGCTGCCGGACTCCCGGTGCCGTAGTAAAAGTAGAAGCGCTGATCGAACACGCCGTCGAGTATGCCGACCCGGGGGCCGGGCGCGCAAGGAAACCCGCCAACAGGTGGGACGTGACGCCTTCGTCTCGTCGCGGGGCGCGTGGGCGGGAAGTGTCCGGCCGTCGGCATAGACTCGCCGTGCGATGCATCCTCTCTTCGACATCCCCGCGTCCCCGCCCGCGCCGGAGCCCGGGGCGACCCCGCCGCACCGGCCCGCGTCCCACGACGACGCCGGCTCGGCGCGCCCTTCGCCGCGCCGCGACCTGAAGCCGTCGGCCCGGCCGGACCAGCAGGCCCTCCTCGCCGGCCTGAACGGCCCCCAGCGGGACGCGGTCACCCATGCCGGCTCCCCGCTGCTCATCGTGGCCGGCGCCGGCTCGGGCAAGACCCGGGTGCTGACCAACCGGATCGCCTACCTGCTCGCCGCGCGGGACGTGCACCCCGGCGAGATCATCGCGATCACCTTCACCAACAAGGCCGCCGGCGAGATGAAGGAGCGGGTGGCCGCCCTGGTCGGCCCGCGCGCCCGGTTGATGTGGGTGTCGACCTTCCACTCGGCCTGCGTCCGGATCCTGCGCGCCGAGCACGAGCACGCCGGCCTCAAGTCCACCTTCTCGATCTACGACGCGGACGACTCCCGCCGGCTCATGCAGCTGGTCGCCCGGGAGCTGGACCTGGACCCGAAGCGCTACCCGGCGCGCGGCCTCGCCGCCCAGGTCTCCAACCTGAAGAACGAGCTGGTCGACCCGGAGGAGTTCGCCGGCCGGGCCAAGGGCCCCAACGAGCGGGCGCTGGCCGAGGCGTACACGCTCTACCAGCGGCGGCTGCGCGAGGCGCACGCGCTCGACTTCGACGACCTGATCATGACGACGGTGCACCTGCTCCAGTCGCACCCGCACGTCGCGGAGAGCTACCGGCGCCGGTTCCGGCACGTGCTGGTCGACGAGTACCAGGACACCAACCACGCCCAGTACGTGCTGATCAAGGAGCTGGTCTCCGGCACGGAGGGCGTCCCGCCGGCCGAACTCTGCGTGGTCGGTGACGCCGACCAGTCGATCTACGCGTTCCGCGGCGCCACCATCCGCAACATCCTGGAGTTCGAGCGCGACTTCACCGATGCCCGGACGATCCTGCTGGAGCAGAACTACCGCTCCACCCAGACCATCCTCAACGCCGCCAACGCGGTGATCGACCGGAACACCTCCCGCAAGCCCAAGCGGCTGTGGAGCGACGCCGGCGCCGGCGAGCAGATCGTCGGCTACGTGGCCGACACCGAGCACGCCGAGGCCGACTGGGTGGCCCGGGAGATCGACCGGCTGGTCGACGCGGGCGACACCCGCCCGGGCGACGTGGCCGTCTTCTACCGCACCAACGCCATGTCCCGGGTCTTCGAGGAGGTGTTCATCCGGGTCGGCCTGCCCTACAAGGTGGTCGGCGGGGTGCGCTTCTACGAGCGCAAGGAGGTCCGCGACGCGCTGGCCTACCTGCGCGCCGTGGTCAACGACGACGACACGGTCAGCCTGCGCCGGATCCTCAACACCCCGCGCCGGGGCATCGGCGAGCGGGCCGAGGCGTGCGTGGAGGCGCTGGCCGCCCGGGACCGCATCTCCTTCGGGGCGGCCCTGCGCCGTGCCAAGGACGCCCCGGGGATCTCCACCCGGGCCGCCAACGGCATCGCCGAGTTCGTCGCGCTGCTCGACGACGCGCGCGAACTGGCCGCCACCGGCACACCGGAGGAGGTGCTGGAGGCACTGCTGACCCGCTCGGGCTACCTGGCCGAGCTGGAGGAGAGCCTCGACCCGCAGGACGCCGGCCGGGTCGACAACCTCCAGGAACTGGTCAGCGTCGCCCGGGAGTACACCGAGCGGATCGAGGCGCTGGGCGAGGAGGACGAGCGGGCCACCCTGGCCGGCTTCCTGGAGCAGGTGGCGCTCGTCGCCGACGCCGACCAGATCCCCTCCGACGACCCCGACCACCAGGGCGTGGTGACCCTCATGACGCTGCACACCGCCAAGGGGCTGGAGTTCCCGGTGGTGTTCCTGAGCGGCCTGGAGGACGGCGTCTTCCCCCACCTGCGCTCGCTGGGCGACACCCGCGAGCTGGAGGAGGAGCGGCGGCTGGCGTACGTGGGCATCACCCGGGCCCGGCAGCGCCTCTACCTGTCCCGGGCGGTCACCCGGTCGGCCTGGGGCGCGCCGGCCTACAACCCGCCGTCACGGTTCCTGGAGGAGCTGCCGACCGAGCTGGTCCGCTGGGAGCGCACCGAGGGGTCGTACACCTCGTGGGCCGGTGGGGGCGGCGGCGTCGGCGGCCGGGCGGACCGGGTGCCCGGCGGGCGTGGCACCTTCACCGGGGGCACGCCCAAGGCGACCCAGCTCGCCAAGCGGCTCGGGGTGGACGCCAGCCGCCTGGCCACCGCGAGCGAGCTGAAGCAGGCGCCCAAGGTCTCGGTGGGCGACCGGGTCAACCACCAGCGCTACGGCCTCGGCCGGGTGCTGGCGGTGGAGGGGCAGGGCCCGAGCGCCCGGGCGCAGATCGACTTCGGCGACCAGACCATGTGGCTGGTCCTCCGGCACGCCCCGATCGACAAGCTCTGAGTCGAGTGAGGCCCGGCCCGGCGAGTGCCGGACCGGGCCCCTCCCTCGTGCCGTGGCCGTCAGCAGGCCACGTTGATGCCCCGGGCGCGCAGGAACGGCGCCGGGTCGATCTGGTTCCACATGGCCCCCTTGTGCACCTCGAAGTGCAGGTGCGGGCCCGTGGAGTCGCCGGTGGAGCCCTCGTAGCCGATGACCTGGCCGGCCTTCACCTTGTCGCCGACGCTGACGATCAGCCGGCTCTGGTGGGCGTAGTGGGTCAGGTAGCCGTTGCCGTGGTCGACGAAGACGGAGTTGCCGTAGCCGTCGCCGGCGTCGCCGGCCTTGACCACGGTGCCCGCCGCGGCGGCGTGGATCGGCGTGCCCGCCGGCATGGCGAAGTCGATGCCGGCGTGCAGGGTGCCCCACCGCTGCCCGAAGCAGGAGGTGATCGCGGCGCCCTTCATCGGGATGACCCAGGCCGGCTTCGGCTTGGTTGTCGGCTTCGGCTTCGGCTTGGCCGAGGCGGTCTTCGTCGGCTTCGGGCTGGCGGCGCTCGGGCTCGGCGACGCGGTCGCCGAGGGGGTGACCGGGGCGATCGACTCGCGGGCCGAGCGGTCGGCGCGGTCGGCCGCCTCAGCGCGCGCCTGGGCGTCGAAATCGACCGCGGCGGGGGTGGGGGTGCCGTGGTCGACGGTGGCGACGGAGACGCCGCCAACGCCGAGGCCGAGCAGGGCCACCGCGCCGACGACGAAATATGCGGTACGCCGGACCGGGCGCTGCCGCCGGTGCCGGGCGGGAGCGATGTCCGGGGTGTTCTCGTTCTGGATGGAGCTGTCTTCCTGCACGGAAACCTTCATCAGTCGAGGGGCACGTGACCTCGAAATACTGGTGTCGGCCCAGGTCGCGACGGGTAAGGGGTTCCGGAGGACCGGTGAGGCGGGTGACGCGACCTGCCCGGGTTTCCGCCGGGCTGGGCGGTTTGCTGCGGAAAAGGATCATGCGGCGCTGTGGTGCCGCCCACATTCGTCACTGTGACCCAGCAGACTTTGCCACAGAGAAAACCGCCCGGATCGATTGATCCGGGCGGTCAACGGGCGATACGCAGCGTCAGGACGCGGCTACCTCGGCGTAGATTGCCTCGGTTTCGAGCTGAATGCTCACTCCCCGGTCCTCAAGCCACGGCACCGGGTCCAGCGGCTGGCCGTTGACATGGATCTCGAGGTGCAGGTGCGAACCGTAGGAGTGGCCGGTGTTGCCGACCAGGCCGAGCTGCTCGCCGGCCTTCACCTGCTGGCCCTCCTTGACGGTGACCGCCGAGGAGTGGCCGTAGATGGCCTCGCTGCCGTCCGGGTGCTGGACGATCACCGCGTAGCCGTAGCCGCCGAACCAACCGGCCTTGGTGACCTGGCCGTCGTGGATCGCCCGGTAGGGCGTGCCCTCCGGGGCGACCAGGTCGATGCCGGTGTGCAGCTTGCCCCAGCGCATGCCGTAGGGCGACTGGAAGTCGTAGCCGTGCAGGGGGAGCAGCCAGGTGTCCTGCTCGGCGGCGGTCTGGCCGGCGCGGTCGTCACGGGTGGCGCGTTGCGCGCTGTCGGCCCGGGCCGCGGCGTCCTGGCTGGTGATCGAGGCCTGCTTGAGCTCGTCGAGGACCGACGGGCTGACGCTCTTGGCGTCGGGAAGGGCGTTCGCGCCGAGGGCGACGATGCCGGCGCCCACGAAGGCGGTGGTCACGACCGCGGCGTAGCGGCTCCGCGGGGGGGTGGGTACGCGGCGGCGGCCGCGATATCTATCGGGCTCAGACGACAGGCGCTGGCGCACGCACACCCTCCGTTGTCGGGGATCCGATGCGACTCCGGACCGTTCGGTGAAGCTCCGTCGAACCTCCGGTGTCGCGTCGTCACCCGTCCGTGGACCTGATGACAACCGTGGACACGTTAGCCAACCGCCACTCCTGTCACAAGCCGAAGCGCCGAATTGGCGTTTCGTTCTGTCCGTTTCCATCCGCTCTTGTCATAGCTCGTGCCGCCGGTCGGGTGGCCCGGCAACTGCCCGTTCGTCGCGGACAGTGACCGATCGGCGGAGGCGTCCGGCTTTCCGCGCCGAGGGTCGGGCGGTAAGGCGCAGCCCGGGTTTCCGGCCCCGGGCAGGGCGGGTTACCGTTCGTTCAGGTCAGGAGTGCCGGAGCCGGTGAAAGGTGTGCGCTGATGAGCTCTCGTATCCGGGTCGTCGTCGCGAAGCCCGGCCTGGACGGCCACGACCGGGGCGCGAAGGTCGTCGCCCGTGCCCTGCGTGACGCGGGCATGGAGGTCATCTACACCGGCCTGCACCAGACCCCGGAGCAGATCGTGGAGACCGCGATCCAGGAGGACGCCGACGCGGTCGGCCTCTCGGTGCTCTCCGGGGCGCACATGACCCTGTTCAAGCGGGTCCTCGAACTGCTCGGCGAGCGCGACGCCGCCGACATCGTGGTCTTCGGCGGCGGCATCATCCCCGACGCCGACATCCCGGAACTCCAGCGGCTCGGCGTCGCCAAGATCTTCACCCCGGGCGCCACCACTCAGTCGATCGTGGAGTGGGTCCGCGAGAACGTGGCCCAGCCCGTCGCCTGAAATCCTCGCCGCTTGCTGGCGGGGCTGGCGTGGCCGGCCGCCGGAGCCGGGTGTGGCCATGTCGGCCGCTACGAACTTGATGACGTGAGCGGATCGGTTCCGGCGGGGTTTTTCCGCAGCCTTTCGAGCTGATGCCGTCAACGACTCGGCGCAGCCGGCGGACGACCACGGGCTTGAGTCGTTCATGACATCAGGTCGAAAGGGGCTCCGGAGCTGAGGCCGGGGCGGCTCGTGACGCGGGTGCCGCGTTCGGGCTCGCGCCGGCTCGCCGAGGTGGCGGTGTCGCGGGGGCCGGAATGCCGCCAGGTCGGCGACGTGGTGGCGGGTTGCCGATGTCCGGACAGGGGGAGGGGCCGGACGCACCCCTCACACGCCCGGCCCCTCTATGCACGATGCCCCGCCGCCACCCCTCGACCGACAGGGCATCGGCCGCTCCCGTCGTCGCGCCTGACCAGCGCTCCGACATCAGACTCAACGACGCCCCCAACAGGGGGTTACGCCCGTTCCCCAACATCCCCCGGACGGCTGACGATCCGCCTCCCGGGCACCTCGGACGGTCCGGTTTCCAGGGGCCTCGTGCCGCGGTCGCGGGTCGTATCGTGTGCCTGCCCGAACCGCGTCCCGCGGTCGCCGACCCCGCCCGGAGCCCGCCGTGACCCAGCCGCCGTACCCGCCGCCCGATCCCGCCGGCGGCCGGCCCTCGCCGCCTCCAGCTCACCCCGGGTGGCCTGCGCCGCAGCAGCCCGGTCAGCTCGGAGCGGGTGAGCCGCTGCCGCAGCAACCG
>NZ_JBSSLX010000147.1:0-14964 GCF_053890995.1 Micromonospora sp. I033
GCGCTGCCCGACTGGACCGGACCGGACGCCGAAGCCTGGCCGCTGCCCGTTCGGCTCGCCGCCGGGCTGCTCGACGCCGTGCTGACCGGCTCGGCCGGCGACGACCGCCGGGCCGGGCGGATCCTGGAGCAGGTGCTGGACCTGGCCGAGCCGGAGGGCTGCCGGCGGGTCTTCACCCGCGCCGAGCCGGGCGTCCGCGACCTGCTCGCCGCGCACCTGGACTCCGGCACGGCGCACTGGGCGACGGTGAGCGATCTGGTCCGGGGGGCCGACGAGCGGCGGGCCGACGAGCCGCCGGAGCGCCCGGCCGCCCCGGAGCGGACGCTGGACGAACCGCTCACCGAGCGGGAGCTGACCATCCTGCGGTACCTGCAGAGCATCCTGTCCAACGTGGAGATCGCCAGCGAGCTGTCGCTGTCGGTCAACACGGTCAAGACCCACGTGCGCAACATCTACCGCAAGCTCGACGCGACCCGCCGGCGGGAGGCCGTCCGGCGGGCGCGCGAACTGCGACTGATCTGACCGGCGGGGCCGGCGGCCGGGGCGGGGCTAGGCGGTCGCGGCGGCGTCCACGGCGGCCAGCAGCTCCGCCAGGTCGTAGCCACCGTCGTGGCGGATCTCGTTGACGAAGAGCGTCGGGGTCCCGGTGACCCCGCTGCGGATCCCGCCCACGAAGTCCTGCCGGACCCGGTCGGCGTGAACCTGCCGCCCCACCTCCGCGCCGACCTCCTCGGGCGGCAGCCCGAGCTGCTCGACGCCGAGCGACAGGTGCACCGGATCGAGTTGGTCCTGGTGCTCGTAGAGCCAGTCGTGCATCTCCCAGAACCGCCCCCGCCGGCCGGCCGCCTCGGCGGTCTCCGCCGCGCCCTCCGCGTACGGGTGGACGTTGGCGATGGGGAAGTGCCGGTAGACCAGCCGGACGGTGTCGGCGCGCTGGCGCAGCACCTCCGCCAGGTTGCGGTACGCGGCCCCGCAGAACCGGCACTGGAAGTCGCCGTACTCCACGAGGGTGACCGGCGCGTCGGCCGGCCCGCGGACGTGGTCCATCCCGGTCACCGGGAGCCCCAGCCGGGCGGTGCTGACCTGCAGTGGGGTGGTCATGCCTCCCACCCTCGCCCGCGACGGGGTGAGCCGGGATCACCCGGCCCGGGTGGTCCGGTTCACCGCCCGACGGTCACGTGGTTGTGCACCTCCCGGATGCCGGGGGCGCTCCACACCACCCGCTCGATGTCCTCGCGCTCGCCGGCCGAGTGGACCAGCCCTTCCAGCAGCACGGTGTCGCCGTGCACCCGGACGCTGACGCCCTCCGCCTCGGTGGCGCCGTTGCGGGCCAGCGCGTCCACGATCCGCTCGGCCAGCTCGCGCCCGTCGGGGCGGGCGCTGGGCCGCACGGTGATGCCGTTGCTCACCCCGCGTACGCCGGTGAGCCGGGCGACCGACCGCTCGGCGGCCCGGCGCTGGTACTCCCACTCGACCTCGCCGTGCAGGGTGACCCAGCCGTCGGCGACGGTCACGTTCAGCGCCTCGATCGGCACGAACGCGTCCCACTCCAGGGCGCGGCTCGCCGCGGTGGCGATCTCCGGGTCGCTCTTCTCGGCCGAGGTGGCGATCCGGACGGCGAGGTCGTTGGCGACCGCCCGGACCCGGGGCACCCGGTGGGCGGCCCGCTCGGCGGCCCACTTCTTGGCGTAGCTGTCCACCCAGCCGCTCAGCGTCACCACCCCCTCGGTGACGGTCACCCCGATCTCGTTGGGGCGTACCCGGGGCTCCCAGGTCAGCTCGTCGAGGACGGCCGACTGGATCTCCTGGTCGGTGCGGGTGGTCGTCGCGGTGGCCATGCTGGCCTCCCCTCCCGGGATCGGTTCGCGGTCCGCCGGGCTCCGCCGGCACGGAGTCCCGCAACCCCGATCCTGTGCGCGCCCCGGGTGACCCGCCCTCACCCGATCCGGGTGGACCGCATCCCTGGGAGCGCTTCCAAACTCCGGATCCAGCGGTTAAGGTGAATGTCCCTCGGCTGTGGGAGCCAAGCACGCCGACGGGGAGCCCGGGCAGCTCCCCGACATCCCCCGACTCGTCAGGGCACGGTCGCCCACCGACCGCGCGCGCGTCGCTCCCCGTCCCACCACCCGGGCAACCGAGAGGAACCGCCCATGCGCAGGAGTCTCGCCGGCGTGGCCGCCGCCGCGCTGGCCGCCACGGCGGCCGCCGTCGTCGTGCAGTTCGCCGCCGCACCCGCCACCCCGGCCGCCGCCGCCTCGGCCGAGCCGTACAGCTGGAAGAACGTCCGGATCGACGGCGGCGGCTTCGTCCCCGGCATCATCTTCAACCAGACCGAGAAGAACCTCATCTACGCGCGCACCGACATCGGCGGGGCGTACCGCTGGGAGCAGTCGACCCAGTCCTGGACGCCGCTGCTGGACTGGGTCGGCGCCGACCGGTGGGGCTGGAACGGCGTGGTCAGCATCGCCACCGACCCGGTGCAGACCAACCGGGTGTACGCCGCGGTCGGCATGTACACCAACGACTGGGACCCGAACAACGGGGCCATCCTGCGCTCCACCGACAAGGGCGCCACCTGGCAGGCCACCGCGCTGCCGTTCAAGAACGGCGGCAACATGCCCGGCCGCGGCATGGGGGAGCGGCTCGCCGTGGACCCGAACCGGAACAGCATCGTCTACTACGGCGCCGAGGGCGGCAACGGCCTGTGGCGCAGCACCGACCACGGGGTGACCTGGGCCAGGGTGACCAGCTTTCCCAACGTCGGCAACTACCGGGCCGACCCGAACGACAGCTCCGGCTACCAGAGCCAGAACCAGGGCCTGACCTGGGTCAGCTTCGACAAGAGCACGGGTACGCCCGGCAGCGCCACGCAGACCGTCTACGTCGGCGTGGCCGACAAGCAGAACCCCGTCTACCGCAGCACCGACGGCGGCGCCACCTGGGAGCGGATCCCCGGCCAGCCCACCGGTTACCTGGCCCACAAGGGTGTGGTCGACCCGGTCGGCGGCTACCTCTACATCGCCACCAGCGACACCGGCGGCCCGTACGACGGCGGCAAGGGCGACGTGTGGAAGTTCAACCGGGCCACCGGCGCCTGGGCACAGATCAGCCCGGTCCCGTCGTCCAGCGCCGACGCCTACTTCGGCTACTCCGGGCTGACCATCGACCGGCAACGCCCGAACACCCTGATGGTCGCCACCCAGGTCTCCTGGTGGCCGGACGCCATCTTCTGGCGCAGCACCGACGGCGGCGCCACCTGGAGCCGGATCTGGGACTTCGCCGGCTACCCGACCCGCGCCAAGAAGTACACGATGGACGTCTCCTCGGTGCCCTGGCTGACCTTCGGCACCAATCCGTCCCCGCCGGAGGAGAGCCCGAAGCTGGGCTGGATGAACGAGTCGCTGGAGATCGACCCGTTCGACAGCAACCGGATGATGTACGGCACCGGCGCCACCGTCTACGGCACCACCGACCTGACGAAATGGGACACCGGCGGCCAGGTCACCATCCGGCCGATGGTGAGGGGGCTGGAGGAGACGGCGGTGCTCGACCTGGTCAGCCCGCCCTCGGGCGCGCCGCTGCTCAGCGCGCTCGGGGACATCGGCGGTTTCCGCCACGCCGACCTGGCCGCGGTGCCGCCGATGATGTTCACCCAGCCGGTCTTCACCAGCACCACCAGCCTCGACTACGCCGAGGCCAAGCCGGCGGTGCTGGTCCGGGCCGGCAACTTCACCGACGCCGATCGCCCCAACGACAGCCACGTGGCGTTCTCCACCGACGGCGGGGCGAACTGGTTCCAGGGCAGCGAGCCGTCCGGCATCAACAGCGGCGGCACGGTGGCCGCCTCCGCCGACGGCAGCCAGTTCGTCTGGGCACCCGGGGACGCCGGCCAGCAGGTGGTCCGCTCGGTCGGCTTCGGCACCTCGTGGACCGCCGCGACCGGCATCCCGGCCAACGCCGTCGTGGAGTCCGACCGGGTCAACCCGAACACGTTCTACGGCGTCAGCGGCGGGAAGTTCCACGTCAGCACCAACGGCGGCGCGAGCTTCAGCGCCACCGCGGCGAGCGGCCTGCCGACGAGCGGGGCCAAGGTCAAGGCCGTGCCGGGCCGGGAGGGTGACGTCTGGCTGGCCGGCGAGGGCGGGCTGTGGCACTCCACCGACTCCGGCGCGAGCTTCACCAAGCTGGCGGGCGTCACCTCGACGGTCAACGTGGGGTTCGGCAAGGCGGCGCCCGGGCAGACGTACCCGGCGCTGTTCACCGTGGGCACCGTGGACGGCAGGCACGGCGTCTACCGCTCGGACAACGCCGGCGCGGCCTGGGTGCGGATCAACGACGACCAGCACCAGTACGGCAACGCGGGCGAGGCGCTCACCGGCGACCCGCGGGTCCACGGCCGGGTCTACCTGGGCACCAACGGCCGGGGCATCCTGGTCGCGGACCGGCTCGGCGGCACGCCGAGCCCGACGCCCACCTCGGCGAGCCCGTCGCCGACCTCGCCCAGCCCGACGCCGACCTCGCCCAGCCCGTCGCCCACCGGTGGCGGCTGCACGGCCACGTACGCGGTGACGAACTCCTGGCCGGGCGGCTTCCAGGGCGAGGTGACGGTGCGCAACTCCGGCACCGCCCCGATCGCCGGGTGGACGGTCACCTGGACCTTCCCGGACGGCCAGCGGATCACCCAGCTCTGGAACGGGTCGTACACGCAGACCGGCTCGGCCGTGACGGTCCGGGACGCCGGCTGGAACGGCAACCTCGGCGTCGGCGGGGTCACCACGGTCGGCTTCACCGGCACCTACCCGGGCGCGAACCGCGCCCCGACGCCCTCCTGCACCGCCCGCTGAGCACACCGCACACACGACGGTGGCCGTCCCCGACGTCCGGGGGCGGCCACCGTCGCGTCGGGTTCAGCCGTCGAGGCCGGCGGGGGAGTTGGGGCGGTCGACGTCCACGAACTCGATCTCGTCGACATCCCGCTCCCGGCTGCCGGCGGCCCGCGCGGCGGTGCCGGCGGCCCAGCCGATCGCCGCGCCGGCCAGCGCCGCGGCGATCAGCAGCGTCCAGGGCAGCGCCGGCCGGCGGCCGGCGAGCGCGTCGAAGGCGAGGCTGGCCCGGCGGCGGGCCTCCTCGGCGGCGGACCCGACCAGGTCGGTGGCGTCGTCGGCGAGGCCGGAGGAGTTGCGGCGGGCCGAGCGGGCGGCGTCCCGCACGCTGTCGCCGGCGGTGCCGACGGCGGAGAGCAGGTGCTGCCACGCCTGGTCGGCGACCCGCTCGGGCTTGCTGCGGCGGTCCAGCAGGGTGGATCCGAACATCGTGTTACCTCCTCGGGGTGCCGGAGTCCGGCGGCCGGTTCGGACTCCGTGTCGTCGCGCGTGACGGTTCGCTCACCGGAGCAGTGCCCCGACCGGACCCGGCGCAAACCCCCGGGTGGGGCGGCTGACACCGACCGGGGTCCGCGTGGGACGAACCACTCGAACGCGCCGGGGTCGGGTGCCACCCGGGCGAGCGCCGGCCCGCTACCCTGGGTCGGCGGATCGGCCGGGACCGGACCGGTCGATCGACCGGTTGGGATCCGCGCCGCAGGGAAATAGGAGCCCGGAGGTCCGGATTGGGATGCCCAGGTGTGCCCAGTCCGCGAATTGCTCATCCCGAGGGGTGGCGACCGAGGCCGTCGGAGGAATACTCTCGGTCGCGGCCCGCGTACTGATGAGGCGCCCAGTTGGGCGAGTGGAGGTGCTCGCGTGAGCCTGTCGATCGTGAAGTCGGTGCTGTCGGGTGGTGTCGTCCAGATCGCCCCGCGTGGGGAGATCGACGTCGACACCGCGTACGAGGTGCGGGAAGCGATTGCCGAGGTGCTCGCCAAGGGCCGCCCCTCCCGGATCGAGCTCAACATGCGGCTCGTCACCTTCATCGACTCGGTCGGCATCAGCGCCATGGTCGCCGGCTTCCAGACCTGCGAGGTCAGCGGCGTCAAGCTGGTGGTCACCGAGCCGAGCCGGTTCGTGCACCGGCAGCTCTGGGTGACCGGCCTGCTCGGCCTCTTCGGCGCGCCCGAGCCCTGGTTCGCCGACAGCACCCCCGAGGTGCTCCCCGGCGCCTGATCCGCCCCCACCCTCGTTGTAGCCGCCAGGGACTTCCGACCCGTTGCCAGCCCGGCTCCCGTACGGGACGATCGTGCGAACTCACGACGGCGAGGGGGTACCGCTTGCTCAGCAGCGACAGCTTCAGCTACACCGTGCAGGCCCGGTGCACCCGGGCGCACGCGGTGGCCCTGCTCGGCGACCTGAGCCGGCAGGGCGAGCTGCATCCGCTGATCGTCCGGGTCCGGCAACTGCCGCCCCGCCCGGGCGCGCTCGCCAGCTACGCCATCACCGACCGGCTGGCGCTCGGCCCGCTGCACTTCCCGGTCACCTACCAGGCCGACGTGCTGATCGCCAACGAGGACGAGGTGGTCACCGTGGCCCGGCAGCAGCCGGCCACCACGGTGCGAAACCACACCCGGCTCCGCGACGAGCCCGACGGGGTGGTGCGGATCGACGTGGAGATCACCCTCTCCGCGCCGGCACCCCTGTTCGGGTACGCCTTCCGGCAGGCCCGGGCGGCGCACCTCGGGCTGGCCAGCCGGCTCGGCGCCACCCTGGAGGGGCAGGCGGCCTGACTCAGCCGGGTCGTCCGGCGGCCACCGGTCGACGGGCCGCCGGGCGGGCCGGCCGCAGCCGCCCCCACGGCTTGTACGTGGACAGCACGGTGACGACGAGCAGCAGCGTGCTGGAGGCGGTCGGTGCGACCACCAGGTCGACGCGCAGGTGGGCGTCGGCCGCCCCGGCCAGCTCGCCGAGATGGCGGATCCGCGGGGTGAGCAGTAGCAGCACCAGCGTGAGCACCACCGTGGTGACGGCGAACTTCACCAGCACCCAGCGCCAGCGCAGCAGCCCCCACGGGGTGAGCAGCGCACTGGCCAGCCCGACCAGCCAGACCACCACGCTCAGCGGGGCGAACAGCCAGGTGACCAGGAGCGCGGCCGCCGGATAGACCACCTCGGGGTCGGCCCCGCGCAGCCCGGCCACGCCGAGGGCGAGCAGCACCAGGTCGGCGCCGAGCCAGCCCAGCGAGGTGACCAGGTGCAGGGTGAGCAGGGCCTTGCGCCCGGCGGGGGAGAGTCGACCAGTCATGCCCCCGATGCTCGGCCCTGGCCGGCGCCGCGTCGTGGGCCGCGCGGCGACACCCGGCGTACGTCGTGGGGCGTAGGCCGGGTGCCGCCGGGGCGGTCAGTACACCGACAGGTGCACGTGGTTGGTGTGGTCGCTGGACGGGTCGCCGTTGCCGCCGCTGTACGCCTTCCAGCCGCTGCTGGGCAGCCAGATCTGCTTGTACCAGATCACGTAGAGGACGGCGAGCGGGTCGGCGTTGCGGACGAAGTAGGCGGCGAGGTTGTTGCCGTAGGTCCGGTCGCCGCCGGTGGCCACGCCGCCGAAGCCGTCCTTCTGCGCGGCGAAGTCGCAGGCCCGCCCCTTCGGGTGCTCGCCCGAGCCGCTGGGCCGGTAGCAGGAGACGTACCGGGTGAAGCCGGCCGCCTTGGCCTGCTGGAGCGCGTGCAGCGTACGCGGGGTGATGCAGCCGTCGGCGGGCGTCGGGTCGTTGACGCTGCACGACTCCGGCGGCCAGGAGCCGTCGGCGTTGCGCGGGGCCGGCTTGGCGTTCGCCGAGGAGGTGCCCTGCACGCTGCCGCCGCCGCTGCTCGATGCCCGGTCGTTCGCCACCTCCAGGGCGCGTTCGGCCTGCTGCTTGCGCTTGGCCATCACGGCGACCTGCTTGCGCTGCTCCCGGATCTCGCCGGTGAGCGCGGCCTGGGTGCGGTTGGCCTCGTCCCGGGTCTCGATCAGGTCGCGCAGCACCCGGTCCTCGTGCGCGGCCACCTGCTCCAGCGCCGCCGCGCGGTCCATGAAGCCCTGCGGGCTGCTGCTGTCGAGCAGGGCCGCGGCCGTGCCCATCCGCCCGGCCCGGTACGCCACCCCGGCGATCTCGCCGACCTTGGCGTCCCGGACGGTCAACTCGGCGTTGACCGTCTTGAGCTGGGCGGTGAGCTGCTGTTGCCGGGTCACCGAGCGGTTGAGCGCGGCCCGCGCCTCCAGCCAGCCCTTGCTGGCCGCGTCGAGCTGGGCGCGCAGCGCCGGCGTGCCGCCCTCGTCGTCGCCGGGTGCGGCGGCGAGCAGGCCGGTCGGGGAAGCCGCCGAAGCGGGTGCGGCGGCGAGCAGGCCGGTCGGGGAAGCCGCCGAAGCGGGTGCGGCGGCGAGCAGGCCGGTCGGGGAAGCCACCGCACCCGCTGAAGCGGGGGAGACCGGCGCGGTCACGACGCCGAGGGCGAGCGTCGCGACGAGCAGGGCCGCCAACCGGGCGACCGTCCGTCGTACAGGTGCCACTGGGGGCATTCACGTGTCCTTCCGTCAACCGCCGACCGGGTTAGCTGACGGGTTCGGGACGGAAGATCCCTACCGCTGACGCGGATGCACCCCACGAACGTGGTTCCCCGGCTCGCCCCTGCGGGCGATTAGGCGCCGGCCACCGCAGGCGCCGGTGGGCGCCGCCCGGCGGAGGCCGCGACCGAGCCTACCGGCGCTGTCCGGGGCCGGCTCCGCTGGTGGGAGCCGGTGGCCCGGTCAAAACCGGCATAAGTGCACAATAGCCACTTGGATTTAAGATTGCCCTAATTACCACTCGACCGCACCACAGGCCCCGGGGGACGCTCCGGGTTCGATCTGTAACGTCGCGTGGTCGATCGAGAAGTCCTCGTGCAGGGCGGCCCGGGCGGCGGCCAGCACCTCGCCGACCTCGGCCCCCGGGGCCATGGTCAGGTGTGCCGAGGCCACCTCCATGCCGGACGTGAGCGTCCAGACGTGCAGGTCGTGCACCTCGGCGACGCCGGGCACCGCGGCCAGCCGGTCGTGCACCGCGGTCACCTGGAGGTGCTCCGGGGCGGCCTGCACCAGGATCCGCACCGCGGCCCGGCCGAGCCGCCACGTACGCGGCAGGATGAACAGCCCGATCGCCACGGCGACCAGCGGGTCGGCCCACCACCAGTCGGTGACCGCGATGACCACGGCGGCGCCGATCACCCCGAGCGAGCCGAGCAGGTCGCCCAGCACCTCCAGGTACGCCCCCCGCAGGTTGATGCTCTCCTCCGCGCCGGCGCGCAGCAGCGCGAACGCGGCGATGTTGGCGAGCAGGCCGAGCACCGCCACGGCGAGCATCGGCCCGGCGAGCACCTCCGGCGGCTCGCCGAACCGGCGTACCGCCTCGATCACGACGTAGACGGCCACGGCGCCGAGCAGCACCGCGTTGGCCAGCGCGGCCAGCACCTCCAGCCGGTAGAGCCCGAAGGTGCGCTGCGGGTCGGTGTCCGCGTGCCGGGTGGCGGTGATCGCGGCGAGCGCCATGCCGATGCCGAGGACGTCGGTGAACATGTGCCCGGCGTCGGAGAGGAGGGCCAGCGAGCCGGTGGCGAACGCGGCCACCGCCTCGACCACCATCAGGGCGGTGAGCAGCGCGAAGGCACCCCAGAGTCGACCCCGGTGGCGGTGCGCGGCGTTGGCCACCGCGCCGCTGTGGTCATGACCTGCGCCCACGCCCACACCCTCTCGTCCGTCGCCCCGGCCGGGCTCAATCTATGCTCACATCGCTATATGTGCAAGTGAAGGCCGGGGGCGGGGAGCCGTCGTCAGCCGACCGGGTCGAGCGTGGTCAGGCGCTGGGTGGCCCGGGAGAGCGCCACGTAGAGGGTGCGGACGCCCGACCCCGGATCGGCCCGGATCTCGCTCGGGGCGACCAGCACGACCCCGTCGTACTCCATGCCCTTGGCCTGGAGGCTGGTCACCACCTGGAGCCGGCCGCCGAGGTCACCCAGCCAGCCGGCCACCTCGTCCCGGCGCGGCACCGGCGTGATCACCCCCACCGTGCCCTCGACCTCGGCCAGCAGCGCGCGGGCCGCCGCCGCGGTGGCGGCGGCCAGGTCGGCGGCGGGCACGGTCCGCTCGACCGGTGCCACGCCGGTGGAGCGGACCGCGGTGGGCAGGGCGAGGTCCGGGTGCACGCGGTGGATCTCCGCGGCCGCCACCGCGAAGATCTCGGCCGAGTTGCGGTAGTTGGTGGTCAGCTCGTACCGGTGCCGGCGGCGCCGGCCCAGCGCCTGGTCCCGGGCCCGCGCCAGCTCCTGCGGGTCGCCGGTCCAGGCGGTCTGCGCCGGGTCGCCCACCACCGTCCAGGAGGCCAGCCGGCCCCGCCGGCCGATCATCCGCCACTGCATCGGCGAGACGTCCTGCGACTCGTCGACCACCACGTGGGCGTAGTCGCGGTAGTCCTCGGGGCGCTCCCGGGCTGCGGCCCGGGCGGCCCGCTGCCGGTCGGCGAACGTGCTCAGCTCGCGGACGCCGCCGGCCAGCTGGAACGGGTCCCGCTTCGGCTTCGCCCGCTGCACCGGCCGGCCGAGCAGCGCGTCCAGCTCGTCCAGCAGCGCCACGTCGGCGATGGTCGGCCCCTCGGCGCCCAGGCTCCGGTACGCCCCGGTCAGCAGCCGGATCTCGGCCCCGGAGAGGACGCCACCGGCGTACCGGCGCAGCCGCTCCGGGCGGGCCAGCCAGCCCAGCACGTGGCGCGGGTGCAGTCGGGGCCACCAGGCCTTGAGGAACTCGCGGAACTCCGGCCGCTCGATGATCTCGTCCTCGAAGGCGGGCTGCTCCGGCAGCCGGCCGATCCGCAGCCCGCGGGCCTGCGCCCAGAGGGCGGCGAGGACCGCGTCGAAGGCCGCCCGGCGCACCTCGTTGCGGCGCGCGCCACGGGACAGCGTCCGGTCCCGGATCGCGTCCAGCTCGGCGCGCTCCAGCCGGAGCAGCTCGCCCCGGTAGAGCAGGCGCAGCTCGGCGGGGGAGTCGGGCACCGCGTCCCGGACCGCGCGCTCCAGCACCCGGCGCATCCGCAGCGAACCCTTCACGGCCGCCACCTCGGGCGGATCCGTCCGGGTCACCGAGACCCCGGGAAAGAGCGAGCCGAGCGAGTGCAGGGTGGCCGTCTCCTCGCCGAGCGAGGGGAGCACCGAGGCGATGTACTGGACGAACACGCTCGACGGGCCGACCACCAGGATGCCCCCGCCGGCGTAGCGGGCCCGGTCGGAGTAGAGCAGGTAGGCGGCCCGGTGCAGGGCCACCGCGGTCTTGCCGGTGCCCGGGCCGCCGGAGACGATCGTGACGCCGTTGCCGGGGGAGCGGATCGCCTCGTCCTGCTCCCGCTGGATGGTGGCGACGATGTCCCGCATGCCGTGCCCGGTGGCCCGGGAGAGGGTGGCCAGCAGCGCGCCGTCGCCGACCACCGCCATGTCCGGCGGCGCCGACTCCGGGTCCAGCAGGTCGTCCTCGATCCGGGTGATCCGCTCCGCCGACGACTGGATCGTGCGCCGCCGCACCACGCCACGCGGCTCGGCCGGCGTGGCCTGGTAGAACGCGGCGGCGGCCGGCGCCCGCCAGTCCACCACCAGCGTCTCGGCGTTCTCGCCGCGCACCCCGAGCCGCCCCACGTGCAGCACCTGCCCGGTACGCAGGTCCAGCCGGCCGAAGACCAGTCCCTCGTGCTCCGCGTCCAGCACGTGCCGGCGCTGCGCCGCGTGGAAGACCATCGCGTCCCGCTCGACCAGCGCGCCGAAGTTGCCGACCCGGGCCAGCCGGTAGCCCTCCCGCTCGGCGTCGGCGGCCGACCGACGCAGTTCCGCCAGCCGGGCGTACACCCGGTCGAGATGCCGCTGTTCGGCGGCGATCTCCCGTTCCAGGGTGGTCTGGTCGCTCAACGCGGGGGCTCCTGTGCTCAGACGGCGGGCTGAATGAGGGTACGGGCTGCCCACGCGCCCCCTCGCGGGGCCATGCCGCTGCCCGCGGCCCGCCGGTGCCGGTTGCCCGTTATCCGGGCGTTCCCACCCGCTGCCCGGACGTGCCCGCGCCCGTCCCCGTGAGCACCTGGTGCAACACCCCGGCGACGGCGCCGTTCACCTCCTCGGGGCGCTCCATCATCAGCATGTGGCCGGCGCCCGGGCAGACGGTCAGCTCGGTGGTGGGCAGCGCCGCGGCGATCGACTCGGCGCAGGGCGGCGGGGTGAGCCGGTCCCGGTCGCCGACCAGCGCGGCGGCCGGCAGCCGGCCCAGCGCCGCGAGGGTGTCCAGCCGGTGCTGGGCCCCGATCGAGGCGCGGAACCCGCCGATCGAGCGCAGCGAGGCGTGCGCCACCGCCGAGGTGACCAGCCGGATGTCGGCGGGTTCGCAGCGGTCGCCGAAGAGCATCCAGCGGATGCTCGGGCGCAGCGCGCGCAGCAGCGCGTGCGGCGGGCGCCAGGCGCCGCAGCGGGCCAGCACCCCGGCCCCGGTGGTCTCCGCGAGCCGGATCAGCCGGGCGATCCGGGGGGAGAGCCCGTAGACGGTGTGGGTGTGCCCCTCGGCGGTGGTCGAGACGAAGACCAGGCCGGCCGTGCGGGCGGCGAAGTGGTCGGGGTGGCGGTGGGCGTACTCCATCACGGTCATCCCGCCCATCGAGTGCCCGACCAGCACGACCTTCCCGGACGGGACGAGCTGGTCGACCACGGCGGCCAGGTCGTCGCCGAGCTGGGCCACGGTGGCGGTGCGCAGCGCCATGCAGCTCGACCGGCCGTGCCCACGGGCGTCGTAGGTCACCACCCGGGCCCGGTCGCCGAAGCGGTCGCGCAGGTCGGCGAGCTGCCGGTGCCAGCTGCGCCCGTCCAGCGTCCAGCCGTGCAGCAGGATCGCGGTGACCTCGGCGTCGACCGGCCCGGTCGCCGCCACGTGCAGGCGTACGCCGTCAGGAAGCCGCACCTCCAGGTGCTCCGGCATGGGTCCACCTCCCCCGGGCCGACCGGTGTCTGTCGCACCGGAGTGACCCGGCGGTAACACCGGCGTACCCGTCATGACAGCACGGCAACCGGGGTGGTGAGAAGATTCGCAACCCGGCTCGCGGCGTCGGATCGGTGACCAGGCTGGAGGGCATGCCGCCCACCCCCGCCGCCCGGACACCCCGGACCGCCCTGGCCGAGCTGCTCGCCGGCAACCGGCGCTTCGTCAGCGGGCAGCCGGTGCACGGCCACGACGTGACCGCCGCCGCGGCAGTGGCCTCCGGCGACCAGCAGCCGTACGCGGTGGTGCTGGGCTGCATCGACTCCCGGGTGCCGCTGGAGGCGATCTTCGACCAGACGTTCGGCTCGATCTGCGTGATCCGCACGGGCGCGCACGTGATCGACCGGGCGGTCTGCGGCTCGATCGAGTACGTGGTGGGGCAGCTCGGCGTGCGGCTGGTGATGGTGCTGGGGCACGAGCGCTGCGGCGCGGTCGGCTCGGCGGTCGACGCGCTGCGCACCGGCCGGCGGCCGGGCGGCTCGCTGGGCTACGTGGTGGACCGGATCGCGCCGGCGGTGCACGAGGTCGGCGCGGACGACCCGGACGCCCACCGGCTCGCCATCCGCCGGCACGTCCGGCGCACGGTGGGCATCCTGCGCGCCGACGACCTGCTGGCCGGCCCGGTGGCGGCCGGGGAGGTCGCCGTGGTGGGCGCCCTCTACGACCTGGCCACCGGCGAGGTGGCGTTGCTGCCCGAGGAGCCGGAGAGACAGAACCGCCCGCCGGGGTGACCCCGGCGGGCGGTTCCTGGTGTCGCGGGTGAGGGCGCTCAGCCCTCGAAGACGCCGGCCTCGACGAGACGCTTCTCGGTCTTGTCCCAGCCGTGGTCCGGGTGGGTGGCGGCGAGAGCGTTGATCTCGGCGCGGACCTTGGCGGCGTGGCCGGCGGCGGCCAGCACCCGGATCTCCTCGACGAAGGCCTCGGAGTCGGTGCGCAGGTGCGCGGTCTTGCCGTTGGTCAGGTTGCGCACGTAGGCGTGCTTGCCGCCGTTCAGCGGGATCAGGTACTTGAACTCGCCCAGAACGCTGAGGGCGCCACCCTGGCCAGCCTGGCCGGCCCGGACTGACGCGCGCGCGGTCTTAGAGGTGTTGCTCGCCACGGAGGTACTCCTTGCAGACGTACGGGAGGACGGAAAACGTCCGGGGGCTGATGTGCGGTTTGACGCCCGGGGTGAGCGTCAGCCCGCGAAGACGTGCGGCGGCACAGAACCGCCCAGAGAACTGTACACGACCACGACGCCTGGCTGGTCGTCGCGCCGTCAGGGAGCACAACCGGGTCAGCCGCCCGGGTATTTCCCGGCCCCCGGGCCCGGCGAATTTTCCGATTCGCTGGCGCACCATCCGTCACACGGGTCATCATGTGTTGCAGAGGCCACTCGCGTGGACGAGGTCGTAGGGGAAGACGCACCTCGGCTCACCGGGAGGTCACCGTGCCAACGCGTGGCGTCGTATACGTCCACTCGACCCCGCTCGCCGTGTGCTCGCACGTCGAGTGGGCGATCGCGCGCGTCCTCGCCGCGCCGGTCAACCTGCGCTGGACGGCCCAGCCCGTCGATCCCGGGGCGCGGCGCGCCGAGTGCGGGTGGACCGGCAGCCCGGGGACGGGCGCCGAGCTGGCTGCTGCCCTCCGGCAGTGGCCCATGATCCGTTTCGAGGTGACCGAGGAGCCCAGCCCGGGGGTCGACGGCGAGCGCTTCATGTACGTCCCGGGGCGCGGCCTGTTCCGGGCCACCGTCGGCGCGGCCGGCGACATCCAGCTCGGCGAGGACCGGCTCCGCAGCATCATGGCCTCCGCCCGGGCCCCGGAGGCGCTGGCGCACGCCCTGGACAAGGCCCTCGGCACCGCCTGGGACGCCGAACTGGAGCCCTACCGGTACGCCGGGGACGGCGCGCCGGTGACGCTGCTCACCCGGGTGGGGTGACGGAAGACCAAGTTGCCCCGATACGGTGGGGCCCGTGTCGATTTCCCCGCGTCGCGCCGGCGTCGCGCTCGCCGCACTGACCGCGCTCCTCGTCTCCGGGTG
>NZ_JBSSLX010000148.1:0-14906 GCF_053890995.1 Micromonospora sp. I033
TGCGCGCGGCGGGCGCACTCCAGCAGGGTGGTCATGGCCCGCCGGTCGGAGGTGCGGATGGCGGCCTGCCCGGCGAGGCGGGCGGCGTCCCAGCACAACCCGGCGTCGTGCAGCCCGCGGGCGGCGGCCTCCACCCGGACCGGGTCCACGACGCCGCGCAGCACCTCGACCCAGATCGTGGCGGCCTCGGCCACCACGGCGGCGTACCGGCTGTGGTCGGCCGCGGCGAGGAGGGCGGCGACGTGCGCGTCGGCGGTCGCCGGCTGCTCGGTGAGGATCGCGGCGTGCAGCCCGGTCCAGTGCAGCGGCGCGCTCCACAACGGCGGGTTGCCGAGCCGCTCCAGCAGGAGCGCGGCCTCCCGCAGGTGCGGCTCCAGCCGGGCCAGGTCGCCCAGCCGGGCGCCGGCCACCGCGAGTTCGCCCAGCGGCAGCAGGGTGAACAGGTCCACCGGGTGCCGGACCACCGCCTCCAGCGCCGGCCCCCAACCACGTTGCAGCCCTCCGACGTCGCTGTTGCGCCGGGCGATGCCGAGTCGGAGCGCGCTGGCCAGCAGCAGGTCCCGCGACTCCAGCGGGCGCTCGTCGGCGACCACCGTGGCGAGGACGTCGGCCGCGCCCGCCGTCTGGCCGCGGACCATCCGGATCCAGGCCTGCAACAGCCGGTGGCGGCGGGCCATCAGCGGCCCGCCGATGCCGGTCGCCACGGCCCGGTCCAGCACCCCCTCGGCGATGTCCAGCTCGGCGCAGTGGATCGCGGTCAACGCGGCGAGCGCGGCCGGACTGTCCGGCAGGAGGACCCGCCGCCCGTCGGGCTCCAGCAGCGCGGTCGCCTGCACCAGCCGGGACAGCGCGCCGGTCGGCGGGCCGGTGACGCTCTCCCGTACCCCCTCGGCCATCAGCCGGGCGGCGCTGGCGTGCAGCGTCGGCGGCCCGTCCGTCGGGTCGTCGGGCAGGTCCACGCCCGTGACCGGGCGGCCGAGGGCGAGCGCCCCGACCGCGGCGAACGCCGCGGACCCGGCGTGGCCCGACCACCGGTACAGCTCGACACTGCGCTCCACCTGGCCGCGGTGCGCCAGCGCCGTCGCGGCCACCGTGGCCGCCTCCGCCCGCATGTCCGGCGCGGCCGTCGCGAGCAGCCGGTCCGCCAGCCGCAGCGCGGCCTTCAGGTCGCCGGCGAGCGCCGCGGCGACCGCCTGCCGGGCGGCGGCCGGCAGCCCTCTCGCGGTGGCCGCGGCGAACAGGTCGACCGCGAGCACGGGCTCCGCACCGAGCGCCTCCTCGGCCGCGGCCGCCAGCGCGGCGGCCGGGCAGTCGTCGAGCGCGCCCGCCGCGCGCAGTGACCGGACCAGCGGGAGCACCGCCGCGCCGCGGCCGAGCTGCACCTCGATGAGGCGGCGCCAGATCGCGGTGCGTTCGGTGGCCGGGCTGAGCGCGACGACCGCCCGCCGCACGATCGGCGCGAGCCGGCCGTCGGCGCCGAGCAGACCGGCCGCCCTGGTGTACGCCACGAGCTCGTCCACCGCCTCCGGCTCCCGGTCGAGCAGCGGGCCCAGCAGGTCCACCGGCAGCGGCACGCCCGCCGCGACGGCCAGCAGCAGCCGCCGGACGTCCGGCGGCAGCTCCTCCAGGTCCGGTCCGAACTGGAGCACGGCCGGCCGGGGTGGCTCGGTCGGGACACCGGGCCGGCTCTCCTGCCCGCGCAGGCCGCGGACCAGCCGGTCGACGTCCCGCGGGACACCACCGGTCTGCGCGTGCACGAACTCGACCAGCTCGCTCTCCCGGCCGAGCTCAGGTACGCCGGCGAGGTAGTCGCGGGTCTGCTCGGCGGTGAACGGGCCGAGCACGACGTGCTGCCCGTCCCGTTTCAGCGCGTCGGCCAGCGCGGCCAGCGCCGCCCGCCGCGGCCACGGGCGGTAACCGACCAGCAGCCGGTGCCGGCGGCCGACCACCAGCCGGCGCAGTGTCTCGAGCCGCGCGTCGTCCAGCAGGTGCGCGTCGTCGACCAGCAGCACGGCCTCCGGATCGACCGGACCGGACGCGCCGGGCGCACCTTCCGACACGGTGTTCCCGGCGTCCCGGTGGGCCCGCGCCAACTCCCTGAGCAGGGCGCTCTTTCCATGGCCGCCCGGGCCCGTCACGCCGACGGCGAGGGGGCGACCGGGATCCGCCGCGACCACCCCGAGCAGGGCGGTCGGTCCCGGACCCAGCACGAGCCGGGCGTCGGTGGCGGCACTCATGATCATGATGGTCATCCTTCGCGGTCCCGGCCCCGGCCACGGGCCAGGGCCAGACGGGACGCCTTCGGCAGGTGCAGCGGGGTGATCCGGACCGGGGGACGGGCCGGCGGCGCGCCCTGGACGGGCCGCTCGGGCTCGGCGCGCCGCCACGCCGGAAGGGCCGGCCCGGCGTCACTGACCGGCGCGGAAGCGGGGACCGGCGCCGGGCGGCGGGGCCGCGGTGACACCACCTGGCACGCGGCCAGCGCCGCCCCGGTGGCGGCGGTCAGCTGGGGATCCGGCTCCACCTCGACCGGGACCGGCAGGGCGGCGGCGAGCAGTTCGGCGACCAGCGGGATCCGGGCCGAGCCGCCGGCCAGGAGGACGCCGTCGAGCCGCGCCGGCGTCAGGCCGGCGGAGTGCACGGTCTGCACCAGCAGCTCGACGGTGGCCCGTACGGCGGGCCGGATCATGTCCTCGAACTGCGCCCGGGTCACCGGCACCCGGACGGGCCCGTTCGGCAGGGCCAGCATGACGTCGGTCTCCGTGCCGACGGTGAGCTCGCGCTTGACGCGCTCGCACTCCGCCAGCAGCCCGCGCGCGGTGGAGTCCGACTCCCCGCCGGCCGGACCGGCGAACTCACGGCCGAGCGCGGCCCGGACGTGCTCGGCGAGCGCCTCGTCGAAGTCGGTGCCGCCGAGCGTCTCCAGCCCCTGCGGCAGCCCGAACGTCTCGTACCTGCCCCGTGCGTTGCGGCGGACCAGCGCCGCCTCGAACGTGTTGCCGCCCAGGGCGTAGACCGCGGCGGTGGTGCCCGGAAAGCCGCGCGCCGCATGGCTCTCGGCCACCGTGACCGTGCGGGGGAGCAGCGTCACGTTGCGCAGGTCGAGGCCCCACAGCGCCCGGTGCAGCAGATCGCGCCGGTGCGGGCCCCACCCGGCGGGGTGGCTGAGCACGACCGCCTCGGCGAACCCGCCCTCGTGGGCGGAGACCCGGTGCACCACCCACGCCGCCAGTTCCGCGACCAGCGTCTCCGGGGGGCACGGCTCGCCGCCGAGCAGGAGGGGCACGTCGTCGCCGACCCGGCGGACGAAATCCCGGGTGGTGCGGCTCCGGTCGTCGGCGGCCGGCTCACCCACCATGAGGGACCCGTCCGGCGCCAGGTGCAGCACCGACGGTACGACGGCCGACCGGCCGCCCAGCGCCACCACCTCGGGGCGGGCCCAGCTCTCGCCCCGCCGCCGCGCCACGGTGGCGGCGGTGCCGGTGTTTCCGATGTCCAACCCCAGGACGTACGGCATGCGTTCTTTTCCTCCACCGCGAGTGGCCCTGGCGACGGTGTCGGCACCGTGGCGACCCACCCCCGGCGAACCCCGTGGGCTCCTACGTTCGTACCAGAGATCGCCTCCGACCCGGTACCCTAACTCCGGCCGGCGCGGCTCCCCCTGTCCCCCTAACGCCCGAGGGGGCGAGGGCCCTAATCAGCCGGGGCGGGTTGCGGGTCGCGCCCCGATGACGAGCACGGACCCCCGGCCATAGCGTCACTGTCGCGGCACGACGGTGCTGACGCTACGTTCGAGGAGAAGGCCCCATGGATTCGCACCAGACCCTGCACGACTTCGTGCTCAACCTGCTCACCGACCCCGACGCGCGGTCGGCTTTCGACCTCGACCCGGAGGGCGCGCTGCAGGCCGCGGGGCTCACCGACGTCACCGCCGCGGACGTGCAGGACGTCGTCCCGCTGGTGGTCGACTACGCCCCCGGCGCGGCGGGCCTCGGGCCGGTGGCGCCGGTGGCGGGGCAGCTCGGGCTCGACCCGCTGACCAGCGACGCCACCGACGTGGTGGGTCAGCTCCAGGCGGTGCCGCACCAGATCGGGGTCAGCAGCTCCCACAGCGGGGTCGACGTGTCGGCGGGCGCGCTGGGCGCCATCGCGGTCGACCCGGCCGGCCTGTACGCCGGGGCGACCCTGGTACCGGGCATCGGCCTGGGCGTCGGGCCGGGCGGCCTCGGCACCGACCTGACCGGGGTGCACGACGTGGCGGACACCCTCGACGCGGACGTGGTGGGCGCGGTGGACACCGCCGCCGACCCGGTCGTCGGGGACGTCGCCGGGACGCTCGGCGACCCGCTCGGCACCACCACCGGCGTCGACGTGCTGCACGACGGTGGGGTGCTCGGCGGCGACCTGGGCGTCCTCCACGGCACGCAGGCCCAGGTCGACGGCGTCGTCGGTTCGCTCGGCGTCGACCAGACCCTGGGCGGGCTCGGCCTGGGTGACGGCTCCGGTGTGGTGCCGCCGGTGCACGTTCCGGCCACCGTGGACGGTGTCACGCACCAGGTGGACAGCACGCTGTCCGGCGTGACCGGAACGGTCAGCGGCGTGACGGGCACGGTCGGTGGGCTGACCGGCGGGATCACCGACGGCGTGACCGGTGACGCCGGGGTGCACGGCGCCGGAGTCGACGGCGACGTGCACGCCTCGACCGACGGCGGTCTGCTGGGCGGCCTGCTCTGACGGAGGGCTCGGCCGGGAGCGGGGGGCACGATCCGGCCTCCCGCTCCCGGTTCCGTTCGTGACCCTCTTGATAATTGAGCCGAAATCCGCACACTTGGTCCGTGATCGCGGGGATCTGGCTGGATGTGCTCGACGAGATCGCCCGTACGTGCGGCGCCCACGGGCGGGGCGACCTGCTCCAGACGGTGCGGCAGAAGCGGGTGCAGCTCCTGGACCCCAGGCTGCGGGTCCTGGTCATCGGCGAGTCGCAGCAGGGCAAGAGTCAGCTGATCAACGCCATCGTCAACGCACCGGCCTGCCCGGTCGGCGACGGCCGCACCACCGTGCTGCCGACGGTGGTGCAGCACGCCGAGGTCCCGTCGGCGGCCGTGGTGCAGGCGCCGCCACCCGCCCCGGGCCGGCCCGCCGGCGCCGCACTCCCGGTGACCGGCGAGCGCACCCCGGTGCCGTTGGACCAGGTCGCCGCCGGGGTGGCCGGCACCGTCGGCCGCCGGCCGGGCGGTGGCCCGGCGTACGTCGAGATCGGACTGCCGCGCGCGCTGCTCGGCTCCGGGTTGGTGCTGGTGGACACACCGGGCACCGAGGAGGTGGCCGCCCTGGGCGCCGCCGGCCCGACGGCCGCGCCCGCGTGGGCGGACACCGTGCTGCTGGTCTCCGACTCCACCCGGGAGCTCTCGGCCGGCGAGCTGACCATGCTGCTGCACGTGGCGCGGTCGCACCCGAACGTGGTGCTGGTGCAGACCAAGACCGATCTCGTACCGGACTGGCGGGCGGTCGCCGAGCGCAACCGGCAGCACCTGGCCGAGGCCGGGGTGCCGGCGCCGGTCATCCCGGTCTCGGCGGCCCTGCGGCTGCGTGCGGCCGCCGCCGACGACCGGGAGCTGAACGCCGAGTCCGGCTTTCCCGTGCTGATCGGCCGGTTGCAGCGGGACCTCGCGGGCAAGTCCGACCGCCTGGCCCGGTCCGCGGTCGGCGTGATCGCCCGGACGGTGGTGGAACAGCTGGCCGCGCCGCTGCGCGCCGAGCTGGAGAGCCAGGAGGTCGAGGAGCAGTCCGGGCCGATCTCGCGGCTGCACGCCGCGCAGCGCGAGGTCGACGAGTTGCGTCGCTGCTCCACGAGGTGGCAGAACACGCTCGCCGACGAGATGGCCGACCTGCTCTCCGACATCGAGTACGACCTGCGCGACCGGACCCGGCAGATCCTGCGGGAGGTCGACGACGCGTTCGACAGCGCCGACCCGCTGGTCAGCTGGGACACCTTCCAGGAGTGGCTGGAGCGCAGCCTGCTGGAGGCGGCGGAGGCCAATCACGAGTGGCTGGTCCGGCGCTGCGACTGGGCCGCCCGCCGGGTGGCCGACCACTTCGCCCGGTACGGCGGGGACGTGCTGCCGCCCTGGTCGATGGCGACGCCGGCGGATCTCGGCGACGGCCTGCCGGAGCTCGAACGGCCCACCGTCGACCGGTTCACCACCAGCCAGAAGCTGATCAGCGGCATGCGGGGTTCGTACGGCGGCCTGTTGATGGTCGGGCTGGCGACGACGCTGGCCGGGATGCCCATGATCAACCCGCTCTCGGTCGGGGTCGGCGCGCTGTTCGGCGGCAAGAGCATCCGCGACGAGAGCAAGCAGCTGCTCCGCCGCCGCCAGGCGGTGGTCAAGACGGCGATCCAGCGGCACGTCGACGACTTCTTCGTCCGCGTCACCAAGGACCGCCGGGACGCCGTCCGGCAGGTGCAGCGGATGCTGCGGGACCACTTCACCGCGCTGACCGAGGAGCTCCAGGAGGCCATCATCCGGTCGTTCCGCAGCGCCAAGCAGGCCGCCGACACGGACGCGGCCGTCCGCGACCAGCGGCAGCGCGAGATCCGGCTGAAGATGACCCGGCTCGCGGGGCTCTTCGAGCAGGCCCAGCAGTTGACCGGTTCCCGGCCCGCGCCCGCGCCGCTGGAACCCCGGTCATGACCGTCGGGCTGCGGCTGGACGAGGCGGTGTGGGGGCTGCTGCACGAGGCGCTCCAGCACTACCGGGACGACCCGAGGGCGACGGACCACCTGCGGCACCAGCTGGCCCGGCTGGAACAGCCGCTGCGCGTCGCGATCGCCGGCCCGTGGCGGTCCGGCAAGTCGACCCTGCTGAACGCGATCATGGGCGAGGAGGTCGCGCCGGTCGACGGGGTGGACGGCAGCACCGTCTTCACCTGGTACGAGGACGGGCCGCAGCCGCGCGCCACCGCGTACGCCACCGGCCAACCGCCGCAGGAGCTGGCCATCGCCAAGTCGGCGACCGGGATGCGGGTGGACCTCGTCGGCTGGCGGGCGGGCGAGCTGCGGGACATCGTGGTGCAGTGGCCGACCCGGACGCTGCGCCAGGTGACGCTTATCGACACGCCGGCCACCGGCCTCGACGAGCAGGGCCGGGCGCCGGTGATGGAGCGGGTGCTGCGGGACGCCGACGCGGTGCTCTACCTGACCCGCGACGGCCGCGACAGCGACCTGCGCGTGCTGGAGACCAGCCGGGAGAGTGCGGTCGGGCAGGCCGCCGCGGTGCACGTGATCATGGTGCTGTCCCGGGTCGACGAGACCGGCGGTGGCCGGATCGACGGCCTGCTCACCGCCCGCCGGCTCGCCCGGCGGCAGCAGCGGGACCCCCGGGTGAACGAGCTCAGCGTGCACGTCGTCCCGTGCAGCGGCCTGCTCGGCCTGGCCGGCCGGATCCTCAGCGAGTCCGACTACGCCGTGCTCGCCACGCTGGCCCGGGTGCCCCGTCCGGAGCTGGAGCCGCACCTGCTCTCGGCCGATCGTTTCGTCCGCGGTGACCTGCCCGTCCGGCTCGACGCCGGGGTGCGCGCCGGGTTGCTGGCCCGGCTCGGGCTGTTCGGGATCCGGCTGGCGACCACGCTGATCCGCACCGGCTGCGACAGCCGGGCGAAGCTCTCCGCCGAGCTGATCCGGCGCAGCGGCCTGACCGAGCTGCGCGAGTCGGTGGCCCGGTTCCTCGTCGACCGGCGGGACGCGCTCAAGGCCCGGTCGGCGCTGGCCGCCGTCGAGGCGCTGCTGCGGGCCGAGCCCGGTCGGGGCGCGGACGAGCTGCTGGGCCGGGTCGAGCAGATCCTCGTCGGGGCGCACGAGTTCCGCGAGCTGCGCCTGCTCGCCGCGCTGCGGACCAGTCGGCTGGGGTTCGACGCCGAGCTGGCGGCCGAGGCGGCGCGGCTGGTCGGCGGCGACGGGGTCGGCCTGGCGGCCCGGCTGGGCGTGGAGCACGACGCGACGGTGCACCGGCTCTGGGAGGTCGCCGCGGAGGCGCAGTGGCGGTGGCGGGACCGGGCGGAGGATCCGCTGCTACGCCTGGCCCAGCGGCGCGGCGCCCAGGTCGTCGTCCGCAGCTGCGAGGGGATGCTCGCCGAGCTTGCCGAGGGGGGCCGGTGACCGGCGCCGGCGCAGCAGGGCGATCGGCCGGACCTTCTCCAGCGGCAGGAAGCTGGTCATCGCCACCAGGTGCGGCGCGAACGAGATGGTGATCGTCGCGATGGTCACCAGGTGGAACGAGTAGAAGAAGCCGACCGCGGCCAGCCGCCACCGCTCGGGCAGCAGGAAGACCAGCGGGCTGAGCAGCTCGAAGGCCAGGATGCCGAACTGGGCGACGATCAGCAGGTGCGGCACCTGGGCGATGACGTCGGCCAGGTCGGTGCCGCGCCGGATGATCGCCCGGGCCAGCACCGAGCCGGTGGCCCAGTCCAGGCCGCCGAAGCGGAACTTGGCCCAGGCGGCCAGGAAGTAGGTGCAGATGACCGCGATCTGGGTCACGCGCAGCGCCCAGCCGCCCGCCTCGGTGCGGGTCGGGTCGCCGTGCCGGGCCCGGCCGGCGGTGGGCAGGACGGCCAGCGCGACGAGCAGCCCGAACCGGTCGTGGTCGACCTTGCCGTAGCTCATCGCGACGATCATCCACTCGAGGTAGAGGGCGAAGACCGTCCAGCCGAGCAGCCGGGGCGCCCGGCCGGTGGCGGCGAGCAGGGAGACCGCCAGCAGCACCCAGAAGATCACGCCGACCAGGGCCGGGGTGGGGGTGGGCAGGGGGAGCAGCCGGCCGATCAGCAACGGCTGGTAGAGGTCGCCGGGCACGTCGACCCGGGTGCGCACCCAGGGGGTGAAGACCACCAGGTCGGCGGCGACGAAGAGGTAGACGAGGGTGCGGAAGGCGGCCACCCGGCCGCGCGGGACCGCCGCGGTGAGCCAGCCGGTCACGGCGCGGTCTCCCAGCGTACGGCGGTGCGGTCGGTAAACCGGCCGGTCGGGCGGCCGCCCTGGATGTCGTACCAGCGGACCACGATGCGGACCTCGACCAGCGCGGGGGCGGCCGGGTGGCGCTCGGCGTACGCCTCGGCGACCCGGCGCAGCAGGCCGGGGTCGGCGGCGTACCGGTCCTGCTGGCCCTCGATCTCGGCGCGCCGGATGCCGGTGGCGTCCTGGCCGAGCGGCACCACCGCCCCGGTGCGGTCGACGCCCTCGACGCGGGTGTCGGGGGCGGGCGCGTCCGGCGGATCGGAGGTGGAGTACATCCGGAACGGCCCGAACGGGAAGTGGTCGTCGGTGCCGCGCACGGTGCCGAGGAGGAGCAGCGCCAGCCCGAGCAGCGTGGCGCCCAGCCGGACGGCACGCCCGCGGGTGGTCAAGGTCTCCATCGGCTGGTGACGATACGGGATGAATGTGGCCGGACGGCGTCCGTCCGTCGTCCATTCCTCGCTGGCCGTGTCGCTCTTTCCGGGCCGTCCAACGGCCCTGGACGACACCGGCCGGGCCCCCGCGGTGGGGACCCGGCCGGTGTGTCGGAGCCGCTCGGCTCAGTGCTTGTGGCCGTGCTCGGCGAGCTTCTTGCGGACGTCGTCCATGTCGAGCTGCTGAACCTGCTCGATCAGGTTCTCCAGCGCCGACTCCGGCAGGGCGCCCGGCTGGGCGTAGACGATCACGCCGTCGCGGATCGCCATCACCGTCGGGATGGAGCTGATGTTGAACTTGGCGCCCAGCTCCTGCTCCGCCTCGGTGTCGACCTTGCCGAAGGTGATGTCCGGGTGCTTCTCGGACGAGCGCTCGTAGACGGGGGCGAAGCGCTTGCACGGGCCGCACCAGTCCGCCCAGAAGTCGAGCAGGACGATGCCGTCGCGTTCGGTCACCTCGTCGAAGTTGGCCGTGGTCAGCTCAACCGTTGCCATTGCACTCTCCGATCAGCGCGGATTGCCTACGTCTCGTGGAACCAGGGTGAATGCCTCCGCATTCCCGTGACGTGCGCGACGAAACGCTGCGCAGCGCGGCCGTGACGCTCCGGTGCATCGAGCCCGGTCTGTTTACCCGGGTGTGCGGATCGCAAGTGCAGGTCGCATTTGCGTGACGGGACGTGATGGGAGCGCTTCCAAGGAGATCACGCAGCGTACCGGCTACGAAGCGGTAACTTGACGCTTGACAAGCGCCGATCCGACGGGCGGAGATCGCTTGTGGAGTGATCGCGAGTCACTCCGAGTAGTGTTACGAAAAGATAAATGTGACGTCCGTCTCTGTCGATACAGTACCGGCGTACGGCAGAATCTCTCGCATCAGAGCGTGGGCGGCGGGTGCCGGGGAGGGCCCCGCCGCTCATTGCGTCTCCACCCGGGTCGGTCCGGGTGTGACTTTTCCGCACCGGCAGCGCCCCGCCCACCGCCTTAACAAGCGGTAAGGCATGCTGTGCCGAACTCCATCGCCGCCCGTCGAAGGGGACAAGGATGCAGTTCGGCCGCTACTACGAGGAGTTCGAGGTCGGCGCGGTCTACCGGCACTGGCCGGGCAAGACGGTCACCGAGTACGACGACCACCTCTTCTGCCTGCTCACCATGAACCACCACCCGCTCCACATGGACGCCCACTACGCCGAGACGGCGAGCCAGTTCAAGCGCAACGTGGTGGTCGGCAACTACATCTACTCGCTGCTGCTCGGCATGTCGGTGCCGGACGTCAGCGGCAAGGCGATCGCCAACCTGGAGATCGAGTCGCTGCGGCACGTCGCGCCGACCTTCCACGGCGACACCATCTACGGCGAGACCACGGTGCTGGACAAGCGGGAGTCCTCCTCGAAGCCGGACCGCGGCGTGGTCGCGGTGGAGACCCGCGGCTACAACCAGGACGGCACCCTGGTCTGCGTGTTCCGCCGCAAGGTCATGGTCCCCAAGAAGGAGTACGCGGGCGCCGCCGTCCCCGAGGGCGTGGACCCCGAGCGGCCCAGCTTCCCCGAGCCGCGCTGACCCCTCCCGTACGCCCGGAAGGGCCCCTGTCCCGATCCGCGGGGAAGGGGCCCTTTTTCCGTTCCGGGGCATATGCTGACGCCGGAGGTTCCCATGAGCCACTCCGTCGCCGGAGAGCCGCCCTCTGCCGGCCGCCGTGCCGCACCGCTGACCACCGCCGTCTACTCCGCGGCGGAGTGGGACCTGTTGACCGACCTGCCGGGACGGGTCCTCGTCGCCGCCGCCTCGCCCGGTCCGGGTCGCCCGCCGCGGGGCGTCGCCGCCGGGCTCGCCGGGCTGGACGCGGTGGCGGCCGGTCGGGCCTTCGACAGCGACCTGATCCGGGCCGTGGTCGCCGCCATCTACGCCCGCCACGACGGCGCCACCGCCGACCGGGACGAGCGTCTCACCGACCTGGTCGACCTGCTCGCCGCCGCCCGCGCCTCGGTACGGGTGCTGCGGCGGCGCGCCGACCCCGCCGACTCGGCGGCGTACCGGCAGTGGGTGGAGTCGGTGGCGGCCCGGGTGTGCCGGGCGGGCGACACCGCGCCGAGCCCCGCCGACCGGCGCTTCCTCGACCGGCTCGCCGGCGCGCTGGACCTCCGCTGACCGCCGGGCCCGTGCCGGCCGGCCCGCCCGGTTGGCCGTACCCTCTTCAGACCGTGACCGACGACCAGCTCGACGTGGGTGTGGGGCCCTGGCCCGGCGACCCGCCGGACGACCCGCGCTACGACCCGGAGCTGCTCGCCCAGGGCGACCGGCGCAACGTGGTGGACCGCTACCGCTACTGGCGGCGCGAGGCCGTGGTGGCCGACCTGGACCGGCGTCGGCACGACTTCCACGTGGCCGTCGAGAACTGGCAGCACGACTTCAACATCGGCACGGTGGTCCGCAACGCCAACGCCTTCCTCGCCGCCGAGGTGCACATCGTCGGCCGGCGGCGGTGGAACCGGCGGGGCGCCATGGTGACCGACCGCTACCAGCACGTCCGCCACCACCCGACGATCGAGGAGTTCGTGGCGTGGGCGGCGGGGGAGCGGCTGCCGGTGGTCGGCATCGACAACCTGCCCGGCTCGAAGCCGCTGGAGAGCGCCACCCTGCCCCGGCGCTGCGTGCTGCTCTTCGGCCAGGAGGGGCCGGGGCTCTCGGCGGTCGCCCGGGCCGCCTGCGAGCAGCTCTTCTCGATCGCCCAGTACGGCTCCACCCGCTCGATCAACGCCGGCGTGGCCAGCGGGATCGCCATGCACGCCTGGATCCGGGCGTACGCCGGCCCGCCACCGGACTGAGCCGCACGGATCGGCCGGCCTCGCCGTTTCGCGGGAATTCCGATGTCGGTTCCGCCGACGGACGGAAATCCCAGGGCGCGTCCACCCGCTCGGCTTGACGCCCCGCCGGTCCCGGGTGACGGTGAAGACGTGAGTGTCGCGGTGAGCTGTCCCAGGTGCGCCGGTCCGGTCCGGGAGCCGGACCTGATGCACGGTGAGTACCGGTGCCTGCGCTGCGGCCCGGTGCCGCCGCTGCACGTGCCCGAGCACATCGGTGCCGAGATCATGGCGAGCGTGGTGGAGCGGGTGGCCGCCGGCGCCGACCCGGCCGGGCGGCCGGGAGTGCCGCTCTGGTGCCCCTGGCCGCTGCCCACCGGGTGGACGCTGACCGGGGTGGCCTGGGCGGGCGACGACCGGTCCGGGGTGCGCGCCACGGCGATCGCCTGCGCCGGCCCGGCCCCGCTCGACGGTGGACCGGCCGACCTGCTCTTCGTCGCCGAGGAGCCGGGCGTAGGGCTGGGCTCCCGCCTCGCCGGCCTGCCCGGCCCGGATCCGGGGCCCGAGGTCGCGGAGGCGCTCGCCGATCCCGGCCCTGGTCATCCCGAGCGGGTGCCGCACGCCAAGATCCGGGTGGGCGGCCATCCCACTCCACTGTGGCTCGTGAATTCGCCGACGGATCGAAGCGCGTACGCCGGCGAGGCTCGGGGAATGTGGCTCCATGCGATAGCCTGGCCGGCGAGTGCGGGTCACCTCCTCGCGGAAGAAGTCGTGCTGCACGACCTCACCGAGTGGACACCGCCCGAACTCGTGTACGGCGCACCATCTCCGTACCTGCACGGGCGGGCCTGACCGGCCGGCACCGGCAAGTCGGAGAACACACGCAGATATTCACTGTACGACACCATACTGATACTCTGGGTGCCGCTGCGGTAAACGGACCCGGCTCCGCGCGAGAGGATGGCCCGCTATGGTCAAGAAGGTCCTCACCTGGGCCGGTCTCGCATTCTTGATCTTCTTCATCGCCTACCGGCCTAACTCCGCCGCCGACGTGTTCAAGTCTCTCGGTGGCGGCATCATGGACATCGCGCAGGGCTTCGGCGACTTCTTCACCAACCTGGTCGCCTAGCCACCGATGGGAAGCCCCTCCGGTCCACCCTTCGACCCCGACGATCCCGACCGGGAGCGCCGGGAGCGCGACACCGAGCCCATCCCGCGGATCGACCCGGACGACGGCCCGGGTTACGGCGCCGGCGCGGCCTACGGCGGCGGTCCCTCCCTTTCGGACGACGCCGCCTTCGGCGACGGGCCGGGCTACGCCGGGGAGGGCCGCTCCGGCCGGGCCTGGATCAACGACCCGGAGGCCGGCTACCAGAACCCGCCGATCTCCGAGGAGGAGCTGGCCGGCCTGCGTGCCGACGCCTCCGGCATGGCCCCGCGCCGGGTGCTGCCGCTGGAGGACGAGCCCAGCTCGCTGGTGGCGCGTTACCTCTTCCCCACCGAGCGTTACCGGGGCGAGTGGAAGCGGCACTGGATCCACCTCTCCACCCCGATCATCGTCGGCATCGCGGCGACCTTCGTGCTCGGCTACCTTTCCGGCTTCCTCGCCGGGCGCGACGTCGGCGCGCTGACCACCGTCGCGGTGCTGCTCTGGTTCGCCGTGATGGGCTGGGTCGCCTGGCGGGTCGCCGACTGGTGGTACGACCGCTTCATCCTCACCAACAAGCGGGTCATGGTGGTCAACGGGATCATCACCCGCCGGGTCGCGATGATGCCGCTGGTCCGGGTCACCGACATGAAGTACGAGCAGACCCCCACCGGCCGCGCGCTCAACTACGGCACCTTCGTGCTGGAGTCGGCCGGCCAGGAGCAGGCGCTCCGCGAGATCAAGAACCTGCCCAACCCCAACGAGCTCTACCTGCGCGTCGTCGAAGAGATGTACGAGCCGCAGGCCGTCGAGGCGCGGTTGGGCAAGGAGGCCGACGAGGCGAAGGCCGACGACGGCGCCTGAAGGTTTTCGTCCGAACATCGGAGGAACTGCGCACCTTTCGCCGTCGCCCCGGCCCCTGCCGGCGTGGCAATCTTGCCGGGCAGGATCGGTGCGGAGGTGCGCGTGGCGAGCAGGGACCCGCTGGAGGAGGAGTTCCGCGACTTCGTCGCGGCCCGCTCCGGCGCCCTGCTGCGCACCGCCTACCTGCTGGCCGGCGACTGGGCGACCGCCGAGGACCTGCTCCAGACCGCGCTGACCAAGACCTACCTGGCCTGGAAGCGGCTCGGCGGGATCGACGCCATCGAGCCGTACGCCCGCCGGGTCCTGGTCAACACCTCGACCAGCTGGTGGCGCCGCCGGTGGCACGGGGAACGCCCGACCGAGGTGCTGCCCGAACGGGCCGGGGTCGACGAGATCGAGCAGCAGCTCGACCGCGACGCGCTGTGGCGGCACCTCCAGGCGCTCCCGGCCCGGCAACGGGCCGTGCTGGTGCTCCGCTTCTACGAGGACATGTCCGAGGCGCAGACCGCCGCCCTGCTGGAGATCTCCCCGGGCACCGTGAAGAGCCAGACCTCCCGGGCGCTGAACACGCTGCGCCGCCGGCTCGGCTCCGAGGCCGCGCTCGGCCTGCCGGTCGAGCCGGCGGAGCAGGTCACCCCGCCCCCCGCGCCGCG
>NZ_JBSSLX010000149.1:0-14707 GCF_053890995.1 Micromonospora sp. I033
ACGCCGTCCCGGAGATCTTGGCGACCTACCGTTCGTCACGAACGGCAGCTCGCCAAGATCGGCGAAGGGTCGGGGCGGACGGGGGGCCGCCCACGGGCCCAGACACGCCATTGACGGCCCCACCCAGCCCGCGGCGCGGCCCGTCTCCGGCGGACCCGGCCACGGCCATCGAGGCGCCCGCGCCGACAGCGGCACCGGCACGACCCGTTCCACGCCCGCCCCCGGCCGTCGCCGGCGGGAGGGGTCGATCGCCCGGCTGCCACCTGCCCCGTTCGAGCCGCCCGGCGACCCGGAGCTGGACGGGAGCGGTGACCCGCCCGAGCAGCCGACCCGCCGCCGGGCCCTCCTCGTCGCGCTCGCCGCGGTCGCCACGGCCTCGGCGGCCGCCCTGGTCGCCGGCCTGCTGAGCTGGTCGCCCGAGCCTCCGGCCGAGCACACCGACGCGGCCCGCCCGCTCACCGCCGCCGAGGCGGACCGGCTGGGTGCCCTGCGGGTCACCAACCAGCGCGACGTCCGCGCCGGCGTCCGGGTCAGCATGGGCGAGGGAGGCGGCCGTACCGAACTGGTCGGCTGGGTCGATTGGGCCCGGCCGCTGGTCTACCTGGACGTCGGCGGCCCCGGGGCGGGCGCCGAGCGAGGGCTGGTCCAGGCGACCGCGTCGGCGCTGCTGGTCCGGCCCGATCCCGCCGCGACACCCACCCCGGCGTCGCCCCCGCTGGTGCCCCCGGGTGACGGGTGGCGGCTGCGGGACCTGCCGGCCGGGCGCGGCCTGCCGGCGGTGCGGGACCTGCTGCTCGGGCTCGGCGCGGACCGGGTCGACCCCGCCGGCCCGGAGGCGCGCTGGCTGCGCCGGGAGACCGTCGACGGCGTCCCGGTGGACGTCCTCCGGGCCCACCTCCCGGCAGGTGGGCCGACCGCGCCTGGAAGCGGCCCGGGACCGGCAGCCGGAGGGGCGTCCGACCGGCCGCCCCGCCTCTGGGTGGACCGAGACGCGCGGTTGCACCGGCTGGCCGGCTGGCTGCCGGACGGCACCCAGGTCACTGTGGAACTGGTCCGCACCGACCGCCCCACGCTGCGCCCGGTGGACGCGCTCGGCGGGCGTCCCGGCCTGCGCCGGGCGCTCTCCGACGCCGAGGCCGACCGGCTGGCCCGGCTGCCCGCCCGGCTGCGCGCGGCCGGGGGCGCCACGCTGACCGTGACCGCTCCCGCCGGCGACCTGCGCGGCAGCGGCTGGCTGAGCTGGGCGGGCTCCACGGCGTACCTCTCGGTGGTGGAGGCCGGGGACCCGGGGCGCCGCACGCTGGTGCGGGCGCGGCCGGGAAGCGTGGCCCGGCTCGTGGTGCCGGCGGGCGGCGCGGCGGCCCCGCCGCTGCCGGCGCCGGCCGGGCTGGTCAGGGCGGGTGGACGGCCGCCGGGCGACGACGTGGAGCGGTTGCTCGACGCGGCGTTGCGGGCCGGACGAACCGCCGTGCCGGCCACCGTCGCGGTCCGGATCCGCGACGACCGGGTGGCGGGACGGACGGTGGACGTCATCGAGGTACGCGGCCGGATGCGCTGGTGGGTCGACCGGGGCGGGCTGCCACGCCGGCTGGAGCTGCGCGGCGAGCGGGGCGTCTGGGCCCGGCTGGACCTCGCGCCGGGGCGGGTGCCCGCGCTGCCCGGCGCGGTCAGGCCGCCGGCGAGACGCCGCTGAGCGGGCTCAGGGCCGCCACCCGGTCTGCGCGGCCCATTCCTCGGCGCGCAGGTGCTCCTCGTCGAACCACGGGTCCTTCAGCGTGCCGTAGGTCGCGCTGTCCGGCGCGGAGGCCGCCAGCTCCCGCTTCACCTCCAGGTACGCGGCCCGCTGCCCCGGGTCGGCACGCAGGTGGTCGCGCATCAGCAGGGCGTAGCGCCAGCCGGGCGAGTCGGCCACCCGCAGGTGCAGGTGCACGGGGCGGCCGGGATCGGCGTTGCCGTGCAGCCGCTTCTCCCAGCGGGGGCTGCCCGGCGGGCGCGGGTTGTCCCACCAGTCGCCGGGCAGCCGGGGGAAACCGGCCTCGGCCAGCCGGTCGGCGAGCGGCCCGTCCGCCTCGGCCAGCGACGGCACGGTGAGCTGGATGTCGATGACGTCCTTGGCGGCCAGCCCGGGCACGGCGGTGGAGCCGATGTGGTCGACCCGCAGGTCGGCGCCGGCGGCGTGGCGGATCCGGGCGGCCAGCCGGGCGTACTGCCGGGGCCAGGTCGGGTCGGGCTCGGCGAGCACCACCTGCTCGCGCAGGACCGCGCGGCGTTCCCGGACGTTGCGCTCGTAGGGCAGCAGGCGCTCGTGCCACAGGGCGTCCACCGCGGCGTGCAGGTCGGCCAGCGTGCCGTCGTTGCCGAGCAGCACGTCCGCCGCCGCCTGCCGGCGCGCGTCGTCGGCCTGCGCGGCGATCCGCCGCTCGGCCTCCGCGCGATCCATGCCGCGGTCGCGGGCCAGCCGCTCCAGCCGGGTCGCGACCTCCGCCTGCACCACCAGCACCAGGTGGTACGTGGGCGCGAGCCCCACCTCGACCAGCAGCGGCACGTCGTTGACCACGACGGCGTCGGGGGGCGCCGCGGCGACCAGCGCGGCGGTGCGGGCCCGGACCCGGGGGTGGGTGATCGCCTCCAGCCGGCGGCGGGCGGCCTCGTCGCCGAAGACGAGCGCGCCCAGGGCGGCCCGGTCCAGCGCCCCGCCGGCGTCGAGGACCCGGTCGGAGAAGGTCGCGACGATCTCGGCGAGGCCATCGCTGCCCGGGGCGACCACCTCTCGGGCGATCCGGTCCGCGTCGATGATCACCGCGCCGAGCGCGGCCAGTCGGGTGGACACCGCGCTCTTGCCCGACCCGATCCCGCCGGTCAACCCCACTTTCAACACCGGGACAGTCAACCCGATCACGGTTTCCGGTGCCAACTTCCCCCGGAGACGGCGAGGGCCCCGCCCCCGGCGACCCGGTGGGTACCGGATCGCGGGGACGGGGCCCCTCGTCGTCAGCGACTGCTCCAGCGGCGAGCTGGAGTCGTCACCGGGTCACTTGCCGCCGGCGAGCTTCTCCCGCAGCGCGGCGAGCGCCTCGTCGGTGGCCAGCGTGCCGGCCGGCTCCTCGGCCTGACGGCTCGGCGCCGTGGTCGTGGTGGTGGTGCCGGACACGGCCGGAGCCGGGTTGGCAGCGGCCTCGGCGTCGGCGGCCCGGGAGGTCTGCACCTGCTTGGTGTGGGCCTCCCAGCGCTGGCGCGCCTCGGCGTACTGCTGCTCCCACGCCTCGCGCTGCTTGTCGTAGCCCTCGAGCCACTCGCCCGTCTCCGGGTCGAAGCCCTCCGGGTAGATGTAGTTGCCCTGCTCGTCGTAGGTCGCGGCCATGCCGTAGAGGGTCGGGTCGAAGTGCTCCTCGCCCTCGACGAAGCCCTCGTTGGCCTGCTTGAGCGACAGCGAGATCCGGCGGCGCTCCAGGTCGATGTCGATGACCTTGACCATGACCTCGGAGCCGACCTGCACGACCTGCTCCGGGATCTCCACGTGGCGCTCGGCCAGCTCGGAGATGTGGACCAGGCCCTCGATGCCGTCGTCCACCCGGACGAAGGCGCCGAACGGCACGAGCTTGGTGACCTTACCCGGCACGATCTGCTGGATCGCGTGGGTGCGGGCGAACTGCCGCCACGGGTCCTCCTGGGTCGCCTTCAGCGACAGCGAGACCCGCTCGCGGTCCAGGTCGACGTCCAGGACCTCGACCTCGACCTCCTGGCCCACCTCGACGACCTCGGACGGGTGGTCGATGTGCTTCCAGGAGAGCTCGGAGACGTGCACCAGGCCGTCCACGCCGCCCAGGTCGACGAACGCGCCGAAGTTGACGATCGAGGAGACGACGCCCTTGCGGACCTGGCCCTTCTGCAGCTTGTTGAGGAACTCGGTGCGCACCTCGGACTGCGTCTGCTCCAGCCACGCCCGGCGGGACAGGACCACGTTGTTGCGGTTCTTGTCCAGCTCGATGATCTTGGCCTCAAGCTCGCGACCGACGTACGGCTGCAGGTCGCGGACCCGCCGCATCTCGACGAGCGAGGCGGGCAGGAAGCCGCGCAGGCCGATGTCGAGGATGAGACCACCCTTGACGACCTCGATGACCGAACCGCGGACGACGCCGTCCTCGTCCTTGATCTTCTCGATCGTGCCCCAGGCCCGCTCGTACTGCGCCCGCTTCTTGGAGAGGATCAGGCGACCCTCCTTGTCCTCCTTCTGGAGGACAAGGGCCTCGATGTGGTCGCCGACCGAAACCACCTCGGCCGGGTCCACGTCGTGCTTGATCGACAGCTCCCGAGAGGGGATCACGCCCTCGGTCTTGTAGCCGATGTCGAGCAGGACCTCGTCCCGATCGACCTTGACGACGGTGCCTTCGACAATGTCGCCGTCGTTGAAGTACTTGATGGTCTCGTCGATCGCGGCGAGGAAAGCTTCCTCAGAGCCGAGGTCGTCGACGGTGACCTTGTTGGCGCTCGAGGTGGCCTCGATGCTGCTCGTCATGTGGGCGGTTGCTCCGGTCGGATGGGTTGTCACAGCAGGCGTGGGCGTCGCGGTGACTCAGTCCGCGCCAGCGGATCCGTCGCCGGGCACACCGAACGATCGCCATCAGAAGATCATTAGTGGCTCCGGTGACCGCGCACCTGCTCCCTGCCGAGGCACACGATCCGCGAGCGCATCGTCTAGCCTACCCGCTGCATTACCACAGCGTGCAAGCCCTCCCGGGTCTCCTCGGACGCGTCAGTTGCGAAAGCGGAGATTTCGCGCGGTAAGGTGCCACAGCTGTCTCGTTCGTCACATCGGCACCATCCGCCACACCGCGTGCCGGGAGCGGCCCGCCCACCGGGCACGGCGGTCCGGGGCCTAGCGTGGGCGGGTGGACGACGACAGGGTGACCCGGCGCCGGGTGGGCGCCGCCGAGGTCCGGCGGGCCAACCGGGGCTGGTGGGACGCGGACGCCGACGCCTACCAGGCCGAGCACGGCGCGTTCCTGGGCGAGGTGGACTTCGTCTGGTGCCCGGAGGGGCTGCGCGAGGCCGACGCCCGCCTGCTCGGCGAGGTGACCGGCCGCCGGATCCTGGAACTCGGCTGCGGCGCGGCCGCCGCGGCCCGCTGGCTCGCCGCGCAGGGCGCCCGGCCGGTCGCCCTGGATCTCTCCGCCGGCATGTTGCGGCACGCCGCCGAGGCCGCCGCCCGGACCGGGGTACGCGTCCCGCTCGTGCAGGCCGACGCGCTCGCCCTGCCGTTCGCCGACGCGGCCTTCGACACGGTCTGCACGGCGTTCGGCGCGATCCCGTTCGTCGACGACTCGGCCGCGGCGATGCGGGAGGTGGCCCGGGTGCTGCGCCCGGGCGGCCGGTGGGTCTTCTCGGTCACCCACCCGATGCGCTGGATCTTCCTGGACGACCCGGGCGAGGGCGGGCTGACCGCCGTCCACTCGTACTTCGACCGCTCCCCCTACGTCGAGCAGGACGAGCACGGCGTGGCCACGTACGTCGAGCAGCACCGCACCCTCGGCGACCGGATCCGGGAGCTGGTCGGCGCCGGGTTCCGCCTGCTGGACCTGGTGGAGCCGGAGTGGCCGGCGGGGCACGAGGGCGTCTGGGGGCAGTGGAGCCCGCTGCGCGGCCGGCTCTTCCCCGGCACCGCCATCTTCGTGGCGGAGAAGCCGGCCGCCGGCTGAGGTGTCGTTTCCGCTCCCCGGGCCCGGGTAACCGGCCGGCATGGCCGAGAACGAGGAGTTCCGCCGGGGCGACCACGTCTCCTGGGCCAGCCACAGCGGCCGGGCGTACGGGATCGTCAAGGAGAAGCTCACCGAACGCACCCACGTCCGCGGGCACGCGGTGAACGCCTCGATGGAGGAGCCGCAGTACCGGATCCGCAACGACGACTCGGGCCGGGACGTCGCCCACCGACCGGAGGTGCTGCGCCGTGAGCCCAAGTGACGACCCGCAGCAGACCTACCGGGAGTTCACCGACGCGGTGAACATGAAGCCCACCGAGCTGCAGAAGTGGCTGGAGACCGACGAGTCCAAGCACGTGGGCTGGCGGAAGAAGGGCACCGCGGGCGGCGAGTCGGTGGGCCACGAGTCCGGCCGGAAGATCATCGACCTGCTGCGCCGCAAGCGCGACCAGCTCACCGCCGCCGACTACAAACACATGCGCAAGGTCGTCGGGTACGTCCGGCGGCACATGGCCCAGCGGCCGAGCGGCGACGTGCGCCGGACCCGGTGGCGGTACTCGCTGATGAACTGGGGCCACGACCCGGTCAAGGGTCCGCTCCCGCCGCCGGGCGGCCCGTCCCGCAAGGCCCTGCAACGGCACGGCAGCCCGCCGAAGGAGCGCGGAGGGCCGGGCCGCTGACCCGGGCGTTGACCCTGCCGTTCCTGCGGGCCGCCGACGATCGCCCGGGTAGCAGGAGTGGGCGCTGCCCGGCCCGCTCCGCGGCCGCCACCCGCGAGCGCCGTCGACAACCGGCGCAACGCGCGCAATCGTGGAGACTTGCCGTTCGCCGCGAACGGCAAGTCTCCGAGATTCGCGAGACGCCGTCGGCCGAAGCCCCCGGCGGGGGTCAGTGGTCGGCGCTGTTCCAGTCGCGGCCCTCGCCCACGGAGACCTCCAGCGGCACGGAGAGCGGGTACGCCTCACCCATCTCCTTGCGCACCAGCGCCTCCAGGGCCTCCCGCTCGCCCGGGGCGACCTCGAAGACCAGCTCGTCGTGCACCTGGAGCAGCATCCGGGAGCGCAGCCCGGCGTCGCGCAGCGCGGTGTCGACGCGCAGCATGGCGACCTTGATGATGTCGGCCGCCGAGCCCTGGATGGGGGCGTTGAGCGCCATCCGCTCGGCCATCTCCCGGCGCTGCCGGTTGTCGCTGACCAGGTCGGGCAGGTAGCGGCGGCGGCCCAGGATCGTGGAGGTGTAGCCGTCCTGCCGAGCGCGGGCCACCACCTCCTGGAGGTAGTCGCGGACCCCGCCGAAGCCGGCGAAGTAGTTCTCCATGAGCCCGCGCGCCTCCTCGGCGGTGATCCCGAGCTGCTGGGACAGGCCGAACGCGCTCAGCCCGTACGCCAGGCCGTAGTTCATCGCCTTGATCTTGCGGCGCTGGTCGGCGGTGACCTGGTCGACCTCGACGGTGAAGACCGAGGAGGCGGTGGCGGCGTGGAAGTCGTGCCCCGAGTTGAACGCCTCGATCAGCGCGTCGTCGGAGGAGAGGTGCGCCATGATCCGCATCTCGATCTGGCTGTAGTCGGCGGTGAGCAGGCACTCGTAGCCCTCACCGACCACGAAGGCGCGCCGGATCCGCCGCCCCTCCTCCGTGCGGATGGGGATGTTCTGCAGGTTGGGCTCGGTCGAGGAGAGCCGGCCGGTGGCGGCCACCGTCTGGTTGAAGGTGGTGTGGATCCGGCCGTCGTCGGAGACCGACTTGAGCAGCCCGTCGACGGTCATCTTGAGCTTGGCGACGTCGCGGTGGCGCAGCAGGTGCTCGAGCACCGGGTGCGGGTTCTGCGCGTAGAGCCACTGGAGGGCGTCGGCGTCGGTGGTGTAGCCGGTCTTGATCTTCTTGGTCTTGGGCAGGCCCAGCTCGCCGAAGAGGATCTCCTGGAGCTGCTTGGGCGAGCCCAGGTTGAACTCCCGCCCGACCGCCGCGTACGCGCCCTGGGCGGCGGCCTTCACCTCGGCGGCGAAGTGCGCCTCCAGCTCGGACAGGTATTCGGTGTCGGCGGCGATGCCCGTGCGCTCCATGGTGGCCAGCACCCGCATGAGCGGCAGCTCGACGCCGGCCATCAGCCGGGCGGACTGCTCGCCGTCGCGGGACAGCTCGGCGTCGATCGCGTCGGCCAGGTCGAGGGTGGCCCGGGCCTGGAGCATCAGGTTCTGCTCGACCGCGCCCTCGTCGCCGAGCCCGTCGAGGGTGAGCTGGCCGCTCTCCGGCGCGTCGACCCGCAGCTCCCGGTGCAGGTAGCGCAGTGCCAGGTCGGTGAGGTCGTAGGAGCGCTGGTCGGGGCGGGCCAGGTAGGCGGCGATCTGGGTGTCGCGGGAGATGCCCTGCAGGTCCCAGCCGTGCGCGGCGAACGCCAGCACGGCCGGCTTGCTGTCGTGCAGCACCTTGGGGCGGGCCTCGTCGGCGAGCCAGCCGGCCAGCGCGCCCTCGTCCTCGGGGTCGAGGGCGGCCGGGTCGAACCAGGCGGCCGCGCCGCCGGCGGTGGCCAGCGCCATGCCGGTCACGGCGGCGGTGTGCCGCCGGTTGGGGCCGGTGTCGAGCTTCACCGCCACGCCGACCGGGGCGCCGGCCGGAGCGTGCTCGGCCAGCCACCCGGCGACCCCGCCGGGCCCGGTGAGCACCTGCCCGGCCAGCTCGAAGCCGGCCTCGGCCTCCGGCTCGACGGCCTCCAGGTACTGGTAGAGCCGGTCGCGCAGGATGCGGAACTGGAGGGTGTCGAAGACCTGGTGCACGGCCTCCCGGTCCCACCCCTGCCAGCGGGCGTCCTCCGGACGCACCGGCAGCTCCAGGTCGGTGACCAGGCAGTTGATCTCGTAGTTGCGGATCACGCGGGAGAGCTGGGCGCGCAGGTTGTCGCCGGCCTTGCCCTTGATCGCGTCCGCGTGGGCGACGACGCCGTCCGCCCCGCCGTACAGGTTGATCCACTTGGCGGCGGTCTTCGGGCCGACCCCGTCGACGCCGCTGAGGTTGTCGCTGGTCTCGCCGACCAGGGCGGCCAGGTCGCGGTAGCGGTCCGGGCCCACCCCGTACTTCGCCTCGACCGCGGCCGGGTCCATCCGGGCCAGGTCGGAGACGCCCTTGCGCGGGTAGAGCACGGTGACCCGGTCGCCGACGAGCTGGAACGCGTCCCGGTCGCCGGTGGTGATCAGCACGTCCATGCCCTGGTCACGGGCCTGGCAGGCGAGGGTGGCGATGACGTCGTCGGCCTCGTAGCCCTCCTTCTCCACCACCGGGATGCGCAGCGCCGCGAGGACCTCCTTGACGAGGCTGACCTGGCCCTTGAAGTCGGTCGGGGTCTCGCTGCGGCCGGCCTTGTAGTCCGCGTACTTGTCCGTGCGGAAGGAGCGGCGGGAGACGTCGAAGGCGACCACGATGTGGCTGGGCTGCTCGTCGCGGAGCACGTTGATCAGCATCGAGGTGAAGCCGTAGACGGCGTTGGTCGGCTGCCCCGTGGTGGTGGAGAAGTTCTCCACCGGCAGGGCGAAGAACGCCCGGTATGCCAGGGAGTGTCCGTCGACGAGGAGCAGGCGCGGCGTCGTAGCTGTCACGGCAGCGACTCTAGCCCGTACCGCCGACAACCCGGCGGACGGCGGCACGGCGAAAAGCGGCGGCCGGCCGCCCCACGTGGGGACGGCCGGCCGCCGACGGGTACGGCTCAGGCGACGCCGAGGTACGCCTCCTTGACCGCCGGGTCGTGCAGCAGGTCCCGGCCGGTGCCCTCCTTGACGATCCGGCCGGTCTCCAGCACGTAGCCCCGGTGGGCCCGGGAGAGCGCCTGCTGGGCGTTCTGCTCCACCAGCAGGATGGTGGTGCCCTGCTCGTTGATCCGGGTGATGATCTCGAAGATCTGCTGGATCAGCATCGGCGCGAGCCCCATCGAGGGCTCGTCGAGCAGCAGCAGCTTCGGGCGGGCCATCAGGGCCCGGCCCACCGCCAGCATCTGCTGCTCGCCGCCGGAGAGCGTGCCGCCGGCCTGCTTGCGCCGCTCGTGCAGCCGGGGGAAGAGGTCCATGACCATCTTCATGTCCTCGGCGATGCCCGACCGGTCCTTGCGGGTGTACGCGCCCATCTCCAGGTTCTCCACGACGCTCATCCCAGGGAAGACGCCGCGGCCCTCGGGCGCCTGGCCGATGCCCCGGATCACCCGCAGGTCGGCCCGCATCCGGGTGACGTCGGTCCCGTCGAAGACGATCGAACCGGAGGCGACGGGGCGCAGCCCGGAGATGGCCCGCATGGTGGTGGTCTTGCCGGCGCCGTTCGCGCCGATCAGGGCCACCACCTCACCCTCGTCGACGTGCAGGCTGATCCCGTGCAGCGCCTGGATCCGCCCGTACAGCAGGGTCAGGTCGTTGATCTCAAGCAGCATCGGTCGGCACCCCCAGGTACGCGGCGATCACCTTCGGGTCCTCCCGGACCTCGGCCGGCAGGCCCTCGGCGATCTTCTTGCCGAACTCCAGCACCACGATCCGGTCGGTCACGCCCATGACGAGTCGCATGTCGTGCTCGATCAGCAGGATCGTCGTGCCATTGTCGCGGATCTTCCGGATCAGGCCGAGCAGTTCCTCCTTCTCCGCCGGGGTGAAGCCGGCAGCCGGCTCGTCCAGGCAGAGCAGGGTCGGATCGGTGGCCAGCGCCCGGGCGATCTCCAGCCGGCGCTGCTCGCCGTACGAGAGGTTGCGGGCCAGGTCCCCGGCGCGGCGCTCGATGCCGACGAAGCGCAGCAGTTCGAGTGCCCTCTCGCGGCCCTGCCGCTCCTCCCGCCAGTGCCGGGGCAGCCGCAGCATCGCGGAGATCACGCTGGTCTTGTGGTGGGCGTCCGCGCCCACCATCACGTTCTCCAGCGCGGTCATCTCCGGGAAGAGCCGGATGTTCTGGAACGTCCGGGCGATGCCCGCCTTGGTGATCCAGCTCCGGCGCTTGCCGTTGATCCGCTGCCCGGCGAACCGGATCTCGCCCTCGGTGGGCCGGTAGACGCCCGTCATCGCGTTGAAGCAGGTCGTCTTGCCGGCGCCGTTCGGGCCGATCAGGCCGAGGATCTCACCCTTGTACAGGGTGAAGGCCACGTCGTTGAGGGCGACCACACCGCCGAAGCGGAGGGTGACGTGGTCGACCTCCAGCAGCGGCTCGCGCCCGGCCGGGGCGGTCTCGCCCGGCGTGGGCTCGACCGGGGTGTCCGCGCCCTTCTCCGGCGGGGTGCCGACCGTGCTGCGACCGTCGTCGGCGATGTCCCGCTCGCTGGTCTCGTCCCGCTCGCTGTGCATCTGCGGCTCACTCATTGGGCACCGTCTCCTGGGGAACCGCTTCCTTGCGCCGGTCGGCGAACTCCGCCGCCCGCCGCCGGTTGGGCACCAGACCCTGCGGCCGGAAGATCATCATGACGATGACCACCAGGCCGAAGACCAGGATCCGGTACTCGGCGGCGTCGAACTCCACCCCGAGGAGGTCGCCGATGCCACGCAGCCACTCCGGCAGGTACCAGGTGACCGCGCCGCCGACGATGGCGCCCTTGATGTTGCCGGCGCCGCCGAGGATCACCGCGGCCAGCACCAGGATGGAGCTCTCCAGCACGAACTGATCGGAGTTGATGAACGTCTGCTTGCCGGCGAAGACCGCGCCGGTCAGACCGGCCACCGCCGCGCCGATGGCGAACGCCCACAGCTTGTACTTGAACGTCGGCACGCCCATGATCTCGGCGGCGTCCTCGTCCTCGCGGATCGCCACCCAGGCCCGGCCGACCCGGCTGTTGGCCAGGTTCCGGATCAGCACCAGCACGATCAGGATCAGCGTCAGCATCAGCCAGTAGTACGGCCGGGCGTCCACCACCCCGAACAGCGGCTTTCCGTCGGTGCCGGAGCCCGGCGGGTGCGGGATCGCGGGGATGCCCCGCTGGCCCTGGAGGAGGCCGTCCTGGCGCGCGGCGTAGAGCCGGATCATCTCGGCGAAGCCGAGGGTCACGATCGCCAGGTAGTCACCGCGCAGGCGCAGCGTCGGGCCGCCGAGGATCACGCCGGAGACCATCGCCACCATCACCGCCAGCGGCACCGCCGCCAGCCACGGCCAGTTCGTGCCGAACCGGCTCTCCGGCGAGGTCAGCAACGCGACCGTGTACGCGCCGAGCGCGTAGAAACCGAAGTAGCCCAGGTCGAGCAGGCCGGCGAAGCCGACCACCACGTTGAGCCCGACGGCCAGCAGCACGAACACCGCGGTGTCGAAGAGCACGCCCGCGAAGTCCGACCGGGTGGTGTAGAAGGCGAAGTACTCGCTGCCGATGGGGAAGCCGAGGTACTCGTAGAACCACTTGTTGGGCAGGATGTAGAGCAGCACGACCAGTGCGGCGATCGCCGCCCAGCGCACCTGCTTGGGCATGGCCGCCCAGCGGCTCTTGAAGCCCGCGGTCCGCTTGTTGTCCACGGTGGCGGTCATGCGCGCGCCCTCCCGAGAGATTCGCCGAGCAGACCGGTCGGCCGGAACATCAGCAGCACGATCAGCAGCACGAAGCCAGTGAAGTCCTTCCACTCGCCGCCGAACAGGCCGGCCGCGTAGTTCTCCGCCACGCCGAGCAGCAGGCCGCCCAGCAGCGCGCCGCGCAGGTTGCCGATGCCGCCGAGCACCGCGGCCGCGAAGGCCTTGAGCCCGATCAGGAAGCCGACGTTGAACTTGGTGTAGCCGAACCGCAGGTCCCAGAGCAGCGCGCCCACGCCGGCCATGAGGCCGCCGAGCACGAAGACCAGCAGGATGACGCGGTTCTTGTTGACGCCCATCAGCGCGGCGGTGTCCGCGTCCTGGGCGACCGCCCGGATGCCGCGGCCCAGCCGGCTGCGGTTCACGAACTGGTCCAGCCCGATCATCATGATCAGCGTGACGCCGAGGATGAGCAGCTGGACGTTTGTCACCGCGGCGCCGAAGAGGGTGAAGACCGTCTTCTGCGGGATCAGGTCCGGCATGCCGAACGGGGCCCGGCTGGTGCTGATGCCGAACGACTCGGCGAGCACGAACGACGCGCCGATCGCGGTGATGAGGAAGGCCAGCGGCGGCGCGTTGCGGCGGCGCAGCGGCCGGTAGGCGACCAACTCGACCGTGACCGCGGTGACCGCCGAGGCGGCCATCGCCACCACGAGACCGGCGACGACCGCCAGGATCAGCGGGCCGAGGGCCGGGGCGGCCGAGTTCTGGTTGTAGCCGAGGGCCTGCCAGGTCCACAGGGCGGTGAAGGTACCGACCATGAAGACCTCGGAGTGAGCAAAGTTGATCAGGCGCAGAACGCCATACACCAGGGTGTAGCCGAGGGCGATGAGCGCGTAGATCGCGCCCTGCTCCAGGCCGGTGATGGTCAGCGCCGGGAAATTCCCGAAGAGCTCATCGAAGTTCAAGTGGGGGCTCCAACTGTGCGGCCAAGCGGTGCGGCCGGGAGGAAATCTCCCGGCCGCACGCCTGGTGTCCCGTGCCGGGACCGGACAAACCGGTCAGGACTTGGGGATCTCGATGTCGGGGACGACCTTGCCCGCGTTCACCTTGAACGCCCAGACCAGCACCTGGGCCGGGTCCAGCTCGCCGTTGGACTCGAACTTGTAGGTGACGCCGGTGGCGCCGCCGGTGCCGTTGTAGGAGTTCACGAAGCTGAGCAGGTCGGCCCGGGAGGACTTACCGCTCTTGATGCCCTCGAGGAAGATCTTCGTGATGTCGTACGACACGTCGGCGTAGGTGCCCGGCTCGGCGTTGTCGAAGGCCGCCTTGTAGTCGGTCACGAAGGTGCCCTTGGCCGCGGTGGCCGGGGCGCACGGGCAGGTGAGGATGGTGCCCTCGGCGACCTGCTCGCCGGCGACCTTGATGAAGTTGGCGTCGTTGACACCGTCACCGGCGACCATCGTGCCCTTCCAGCCCGCGCCCTTGAGCTGCTTGAGCAGCAGGCCGGCCTCGGTGTAGTAGCCACCGAAGAAGAGGACGTTCGCACCGCTGCTCTGGATCTTGGTGACCACGGCGGAGAAGTTGGTCTGCTTGACCTGGATCTTGTCCTCGCCCGCGACCGAGCCGAGAACCTTCTTCACCTCGTCCACCAGGCCCTGGCCGTACGCCGACTGGTCGTCCACGACGTAGACCTTGTCGGCCTTCAGGACGTTCTTGATGTACCGACCGGCGGCCGGGCCCTGCGAGGTGTCGTTGCCGACGCCCCGGTGGAAGATCTTCCAGTTCTTGGTGCTCAGGCTCGGGCGGGTCGCCGACGGGGTGATGGCCGGCAGGCCGGCCTCGTCGAAGATCGGGTTCCCGACCTCGGACTCACCGGAGAACGCCGGGCCGATGATGCCGACGACCTTGCTGTCACCGACGGCCTGCTGCGCCAGGGCCGGGGCCTTGGCCGGGTCACCCTGCGAGTCGTACTCGGCCAGGTTGACCTTGCAGTCCGCGTTGTCCTTGTTGTACTGGTCGATGGCCAGCTTGGTGCCGTTGCGCATGTGGATACCGAGACCCGCGGCGTCACCGGTCAGCGGGCCGAAGAAGCCGATCTTCAGGTCGCAGGCGGCCTTGCTGCCACCCGCCTCACTACCACTGTCAGCCTTGCAGGCCGCGCCACTGAAAACGAGCGCACCGATGGCCACGCCACCCAGCACCCGTGCGAGCTTCTGCCTCACGGCTCGTACCCTCCTCCGTCCGATGGCCCGGGAACCACCCGCCAGAAATTGGACCTTGCGGGGGGTTGCCGGACCGACCGCGATCCCGGTCTGGGCCGGGACGTTATCCCACCAGCGGGCCGCGAAGGTAGACCTGAGCAGCGGGGTTGACCTAACCGTTACGTTGAGTGGCCGGATTCACAGAAGTGCTGTAACACACGAGGCTGGAGGGAGGGAAAATCGGACATCCGACACTGGCCGGAAATGTGCTGGTGAGCGGCTCACCCGGGCCGCCACGACCCCCGCGCCGACCACACCCCGGCCCGCCCGTCGTCGTCCACCAGCAGTAGCGCCACCTCGCCCGC
>NZ_JBSSLX010000150.1:0-14693 GCF_053890995.1 Micromonospora sp. I033
AGTGCCGCCAACCTCATGATCAACGGCAATGGGGGGTGGGATGTGCGGAGGGGCGGGCCGGCGTCAGCCGGCCCGCCCCTCCGGCGGTGGTGCTCAGGTCACATGTTGGCGACGTCGGCCTGCTTGGCGCGGACGGCCTCGGCGGCGTCCTTCAGGGCGGCCAGCTCGTCGGCGTCCAGGTCGGTCTCGACGACCCGCTTGACGCCCTCGGCGCCGATCTCGGCCTCGACGCCCAGGTAGACGCCGGAGATGCCGTACTGCCCGTCGACCCAGGCGCAGACCGGCATGACGTCGCCGGAGTCCTCGGCGACGGCCTTGGCCATCCGGGCGGCGGCGGCCGACGGGGCGTAGTACGCCGAGCCGGTCTTCAGCAGCGCGACGACCTCGGCGCCACCGTTGCGGGTCTTGACGACCAGCTCCTCGATCTGCTCGGCCGGCATGACCTCGCGCAGCGGCTTGCCGTCCACACTGCTCTTCGACGGGACCGGGACCATGGTGTCGCCGTGCGAGCCCAGGGTCAGGGTCTTCACCGACTTCACCGGTACGTTCAGCGCCTCGGCCACGAAGTTGGTGAACCGCGCGGTGTCCAGCATGCCGGCCTGGCCGAGCACCCGGTTCTTGGGGAACTGGGTGGCGAGCTGGGCCAGGGCGGTCATCTCGTCGAGCGGGTTGGACACGACGATGACGACGGCGTTCGGGGCGTACTTGGCGACGTTCTCGGAGACCTGACGGACAATCTTGGCGTTGGTCTCCAGCAGGTCCATCCGGCTCATGCCCGGCTTGCGGGGCAGGCCGGCGGTGATGACGACGACGTCGGAGCCCTCGATGGCCTCGTAGCCCTCGCCGTTCGGGCCGGTGGTGACGCCGACGACCTTGGTCTCGAAGCCCTCGACGGCGCGCGACTGGTTGAGGTCCAGCGCGAGACCCGCCGGCTTGCCCTCCACGATGTCGGTGATCACGACGGTGTCGAAGACGTCGTACTCGGCCAGGCGCTGTGCGGTGGTGGAGCCGTAGAAGCCGGCCCCGACGACAGTGACCTTCTTACCCATGGTCGTCCCACTCCCTGATACCAGTCGGTTTTCCGGACCGTATCAGCCATCCTGGCACCGATCGGGCCAGGGGCGGACGGTTATGACGTCCCTGGGTGACTCAGTCCTGCCGCTCGGCCCGCTCGACGACATTGGTCAGCAGCATGGCCCGGGTCATCGGGCCGACGCCGCCCGGCATCGGCACCAGCTTGCCGGCCACGCCGGCCACCTCCGGGTCGACGTCGCCGGTGTAGCGGCCCTTGCCGTCGGCCCCGATCACCCGGGTGATGCCGACGTCCACCACGGTGGCGCCCGGGGTGACCATGTCGGCGGTGAGCAGGCCCGGCACGCCGGCCGCCACGATGACGATGTCGGCCTCGCGGGTGTGCGCGGCCAGGTCCAGGGTGCCGGTGTGGCAGAGGGTCACGGTGGCGTTCTCGCTGCGCCGGGTGAGCAGCAGGCCGAGCGGCCGGCCGACGGTGTTGCCCCGGCCGACCAGCGCGACCTTCGCGCCGCGCAGCGGCACCTCGTGCCGGCGGAGCAGCTCGACGATGCCGCGCGGGGTGCAGGGCAGCGGGGCGTCGTAGCCGAGCACCAGCCGGCCCAGGTTGACCGGGTGCAGGCCGTCGGCGTCCTTGTCCGGGTCGATCAGCTCCAGCGCCCGCTGGGTGTCCAGGTGGGCCGGGAGCGGCAGCTGGACGATGTAGCCGTGGCAGCCCGGGTCGGCGTTCAGCTCGGTCAGCACCGCGTCGAGCTGCTCCTGGGTGGCGTCGGCCGGCAACTCCCGGCGGATCGAGGCGATGCCCACCTCGGCGCAGTCGCGGTGTTTGCCGTTGACGTACGCCTGGGAGCCGGGGTCCTCGCCGACCAGGACCGTGCCCAGCCCGGGCGTGATGCCGCGCTCCGCCAGCGCCTTGACCCGTGCCCGCAGCTCGTCCTTGATCTCCGCCGCGGTCGCCTTGCCGTCCAGGATCGTCGCTGTCACGACTGGATCGTCTCACGCCCCGCGCCCGGCCGACCGACGACGGCGAAGGGTGACGAACCGTGACGTGGGGTTAGTCACCGAGAGTCACCGAATGTGCAGCGCGCCACTGCCTGGGCCGGACGGCGGACGCCGGACGGGACGGACCGGACGCGCGCCGCAGTTGCGCCCAGGCGCAGCGAGACGGCACCGCACCGCGCCCGGGCGGCGGCAAATCCCTGCTGACGCCAGCTGCGAGGCGGCTCGATTAGCAGACGGGACCGGCAACCACAAGACCCGCCGGCACGTTCCGTTATCGGTTCGCAACGCTCCCGTTGTCGACGGGGCGGATCGCGACCTACCGTTACCGCTCGTTGCGCAGCGTTACCCAGCGCCGGGCCTGACTGCGCAGCGTGAGGAGATGAGGAGAGTTCATGCGTGTTCGTAGGCTCGCTGCCTGGACCGCTCTCCCGCTCGCGGTGACCCTGGGCCTGGTGGCCTGCGGCTCGGGCGGCGACAGTGGCGGCAAGAGCGACCCCAACGCGGCCGTGCGGATCGAGATCGCCGAGCCGCAGCACCTGGTGCCGACCAACACCAACGAGACCAGCGGCTCCCAGGTGCTGTCCGCCCTGTTCAGCCCCCTGGTCGACTACGACGAGGCGAACAAGCCCCACGAGGTGGCCGCCGACTCGGTGACGTCGTCGGACAACAAGGTCTGGACGATCAAGCTCAAGCCCGGCTACACCTTCCACAACGGCGAGAAGGTCACGGCCGACAACTACATCGACGCCTGGAACTACGGCGCGTACGCCCCCAACGGCCAGAACTCCAGCTACTTCTTCGAGAAGATCGCCGGCTACGACGACCTGCAGGGCGAGCAGCCGAAGGCCAAGACGCTCAGCGGCCTGAAGAAGGTCGACGACCTGACCTTCACCGTGACGCTCGCGCAGCCGTACGTCGACTTCAAGACGATGCTCGGCTACACGGCCTTCTACCCGCTGCCCAAGGCCGCCTTCTCCGCCCCGGGCGTGCTGGCCGAGGGCTACGAGCAGGCGCCGATCGGTCAGGGCCCGTTCAAGATGAAGGGCACCTGGCAGCACGACGCCAAGGTCGAGGTCGAGAAGTACGACGCGTTCTCCGGCCAGCAGCCGAAGGTGAACGGCGTCGAGTTCCGGATCTACCAGCAGATGACCGCCGCGTACGCCGACGTGCTCTCCGACAACCTCGACGTGATCAAGGAGATCCCGACCGAGAACCTGTCGACCGCGGCGACCGACCTGGGTGACCGGTTCAAGCAGAGCCCGGCCTCCTCGCTCCAGGTGCTGGCCTTCCCGACCTTCCAGAAGGAGTTCAGCAAGCCCGAGGTGCGCAAGGCCATCTCGATGGCGATCGACCGGGACGAGATCACCAAGTCGATCTTCAAGGACTCGCAGACGCCGGCCCGCTCGTTCGTCTCGCCCGTGGTCGCGGGCTACCGGGACGACACCATCGGCGCCACCGGGACGTTCGACCCGGCCAAGGCCAAGGCCATGTACGAGGCCGCGGGCGGCCCGAAGAAGATCGAGCTGTCGTACAACGGCGACGGCGGCCACAAGGACTGGATCGACGCCACCTGCAACCAGCTCAAGGCGAACCTGGGCGTGGAGTGCGTCGGCACCGCCGAGCCGAAGTTCGCGGACCTGCTGACCAAGCTCAAGCAGAAGCAGTCGGTCGGCCTGTTCCGGATGGGCTGGGTCATGGACTACCCGTCCATGGAGAACTACCTGGGCCCGCTGTACAGCACCAACGGCTCGTCGAACTACTACGGCTACAGCAACCCGCAGTTCGACAAGCTGCTCGCCGAGGGCGCCCAGGCGCCGACCGAGGACGAGGCGATCAAGAAGTACCAGGCGGCGGAGGACCTCCTGGCCAAGGACATGCCGGTGATCCCGCTCCGGTACGGCCAGAACAACTTCGGTTACTCGAGCAAGGTCAAGAACGTCGAGGTGGACCTCTTCGACCGGGTGGACCTGCTCAAGATCGAGGTCGTCAGGTAACACCCCCGCACGACGGGTCGGGCCACCCCCACCGGGTGGCCCGACCCGCGCAACGGCGTACGCTTCGCCCCTTTTAGAGAGACTTGCCAGCATGTTCCGCTTCATTCTGCGGCGACTGCTCCAGATGGTCCTCGCCTTCTTCGGGACCACGCTGATCGTCTACGCGCTGATGTTCGCCGGCCAGGGCGACCCCATCCAGGCGCTCGCCGGGGAACGCCCCGTCACCGCGGCCCAGCGGGCATACCTCACCGAGAAGTACCACCTGGACGCGACCGGCGTCGGCGGCTTCTTCTACCGCTACTTCGACTACCTCAAGAACCTCCTCCAGGGTGATCTCGGGCAGTCGCTGACCGGACGGCAGATCGGCGACATCCTCGTCGCCGCCTGGCCGGTCACCGTCAAGCTCGCGCTCATCGCGATGGCCGTGACCGTCGTCTTCGGGGTCACCGCCGGGGTGATCGCCGGCATCCGGCGGGCCAGCATCTTCGACAACTCGACGCTGGTGCTCACCCTGCTGGTGCTCGGCATCCCGACCATCGTGCTGGCCCCGCTGGCCCAGTACTTCCTCGGCGTGCGGTGGCAGCTCTTCCCGGCCACCGCCGGCGCCGAGCCCTCGCTCTACGCGCTGCTGCTGCCCGGCATCGTGCTCGGGTCGCTGTCGCTGGCCACCGCGCTGCGGCTGACCCGTACCTCGGTGGCCGAGAACCTGCGCGCCGACTACGTCCGCACGGCCCGGTCGAAGGGCCTGCTCAAGCGCCGGATCGTCAGCGTGCACGTGCTCCGCAACTCGCTCATCCCGGTGGTCACCTTCCTCGGCGTCGAGCTGGGCAACCTGATGAGCGGCGCGATCATCACCGAGGGCGTGTTCAACATCCCCGGCGTCGGCTTCAACCTGTTCCGCGGCATCCGCACCGAGGACGGCCCGCTGGTGGTGGGCATCGTCAGCGTGCTCGTCGTGGTCTACCTCCTCTCCAACCTGGTGGTGGACGTGCTCTACGCCGTCCTCGACCCGAGGATCCGCTATGAGTGAGCGCAGCGAACGAATCATCAACGCAGTGTGTGGCGCTCGTGACCGCGCCGAGCGGAGCGAGGTGCGGGCATGAGCGATTTCGAGACGGTCGCGGCGACCGAGAACCAGGCCGCGCGGCGGGGTGTCTCCGGTGAGCCCGGCACGCCAAACCAGATCGGCGCGCCGCAGAAGGCGCGCAGCCTGGCCGGCGACGCGTGGCGGGACCTGCGCCGCAACCCGATCTTCTGGATCAGCCTGGCCCTGGTCGTGCTGGTCGCCGCGATGGCCGTGGTCCCGTCGCTGTTCACCGCCAACGACCCGCGCGACTGCGTGCTCTCCCGGCAGCACGCCGGGCCGTCCGGCGGGGCCATCTTCGGGTACGACTTCCAGGGCTGCGACACCTACTCCCGGGCGGTCTACGGGGCGCGCGCCTCGCTTCTGGTCGGCGCGCTCTCCGCGCTGCTGACCGGGGTGATCGCGCTGGTCGTCGGGATGCTCGCCGGGTACTTCGGCCGGTGGGTCGACGCGGTGCTCTCCCGGGTGATCGACATCGTGCTCGGCATCCCGCTGCTGCTCGCCGCGATCGTGCTGCTCAAGCGGGTGAGCACCAGCAGCGACAACGTCCGGCTGTTCGCGGTGATCTTCGTGCTGGCGGTGCTCGGCTGGACCACGGCGGCCCGGGTGGTCCGCTCCTCGGTGATCACCGCCAAGGAGCAGGACTACGTGGCCGCGGCCCGGATGCTCGGCGCCGGCAACGGGCGGATCATGTGGCGGCACATCCTGCCGAACGCGCTCGCCCCGGCGATCGTGGTGCTCACCATCGCGCTCGGCTCGTTCATCGCGGCCGAGGCGACGCTGAGCTTCCTCGGCATCGGCCTCAAGGCCCCGACCATCTCCTGGGGCATCGACATCGACGCCGGCCGGGTGCACATGCGCGAGTCGGCGACGCCGCTGATCGTGCCGTCCGCCTTCCTCGCGCTGACCGTGCTCGCCTTCATCATGCTGGGCGACGCGATCCGCGACGCCTTCGACCCGAAGCTGCGGTGACACTCTCATGACCCAGTCCGCGGTCCGGCCCACGCCGGCCTCCCCCACCCCGCCCGGCGGCCACCTGCTCGAGGTACGGGACCTGCACGTCGAGTTCCGCACCACCGAGGGCGTGGCCAGGGTGATCAACGGGGTGACGTATCACCTCGACGCGGGCGAGACCCTGGCCGTGCTGGGCGAGTCCGGCTCCGGCAAGTCGGTCACCGCCCAGGCGATCATGGGCATCCTGGACACGCCTCCGGCGCACGTCCGCTCGGGCCAGATCCTCTACCAGGGCCGGGACCTGCTGACCCAGTCCGAGGAGCAGCGCCGGCAGGTGCGCGGCAAGGAGATCGCCATGATCTTCCAGGACGCCCTCTCCGCGCTGAACCCGGTCTTCCCGGTGGGCTGGCAGATCGGCGAGACGCTGCGCCAGCGCGAGGGGATGTCCCGGGCCGACGCCCGCCGGCGGGCCGTCGAGCTGATGGACCTGGTGAAGATCCCGGCCGCGGCGAAGCGGCTCGGCGACTATCCGCACCAGTTCTCCGGCGGCATGCGGCAGCGCGTCATGATCGCCATGGCGCTCGCCCTCGACCCCAAGGTGCTGATCGCCGACGAGCCGACCACGGCGCTCGACGTCACCGTGCAGGCCCAGATCATGGACCTGCTGGCCGACCTGCGCCGCGACCTCAACATGGCGATGATCCTGATCACCCACGACCTCGGCGTGGTCGCCGGCGTCGCGGACCGGATCGCCGTCATGTACGCCGGCCGGATCGTCGAGCACGCCGACGTGCGCTCGCTGTACCGGACGCCGGCCCACCCGTACACGAAGGGTCTGCTGGAGTCGATCCCGCGCATGGACGTCCGCGGCCAGGCGCTGTCGACGATCAAGGGGTTGCCGCCCAATCTCATGCGGATCCCCTCCGGCTGCCCGTTCCACCCCCGGTGCCCGTACGTGCAGCAGGTCTGCGTGGACGTGGTGCCGCACGACCTGGTCCTCGGCGACGGCCGGACCAGCGCGTGCCACTTCGCGCAGGAGGTCCGTGATGACAGCGCCCGCTAGCCAGACCAAGGTCCGCGGCGAGACCATCCTCTCCGTCGACAACCTGGTCAAGCACTTCCCGATCAGCCGGGGCGTGCTGTTCCAGAAGCAGATCGGCGCCGTCAAGGCGGTCGACGGGGTCAGCTTCGAGCTGCGCCGCGGCGAGACGCTCGGCGTGGTCGGCGAGTCCGGCTGCGGCAAGTCGACGCTGGCCCGGCTGCTCATGCGGCTGGAGACGCCGACCGCCGGCCGGGCCACGCTGGACGGCAGGGACCTGTTCAAGGCGTCCGGGTCGGAACTGCGCCGGCTGCGCCGCAACATGCAGATGGTGATGCAGGACCCCTACACCTCGTTGAACCCGCGGATGACGGTCGGCGACATCATCGGCGAGCCGTTCGAGATCCACCCGGACGCGGCGCCGAAGGGCAGCAAGCAGCGGCGGGTGCAGAAGCTGCTGGACGTGGTCGGGCTCAACCCCGAGCACATCAACCGCTACCCGCACCAGTTCTCGGGCGGGCAGCGGCAGCGCATCGGCATCGCCCGGGCGCTGGCCCTGCGCCCCGAGGTGATCGTCTGCGACGAGCCGGTCTCCGCCCTGGACGTCTCCATCCAGGCCCAGGTGATCAACCTGCTGGAGCAGCTCCAGGACGAGTTCGGGCTGTCGTACATCTTCATCGCGCACGACCTGTCGGTGGTCCGGCACATCTCGGACCGGGTCGCGGTGATGTACCTCGGCAGGATCGTGGAGATCGGCACCGAGGAGGAGATCTACGAGCGGGCCACCCACCCGTACACGCAGGCGCTGCTCTCCGCGGTGCCGGTGCCGGACCCGGACGCCCGCGAGGAGCGGACCATCATCCGGCTCACCGGCGACGTGCCCAGCCCGGCCGACCCGCCCTCGGGCTGCCGGTTCCGCACGCGCTGCTGGAAGGCGCAGGAGGTCTGCGCCACCCAGGAGCCGCAGACGGTGCTCCGCGCGGCGGACCCGCACCCCTCCGCCTGCCACTTCGCCGAGGTACGCCCCGGCGCCTGAGCCCCGGTACGACGGAGGCCCCGTCCCCCGGAGGAAGGGGGGACGGGGCCTCCGCACGGGGTGCCCGGTCAGAGCTGGGCGAGGTCGAACGCCCAGATGCCGCGGCCGTGGGTCGCGACGTAGACCGAGTTGTCGGCCGCGTTGTACTCGACGTCCATGCCGACGGTCAGCGGCAGGCCGATGCCGAGCCGCTGCCAGTCGGTGGCGCCGGGCGCGCGGTAGAACGTGGCCAGGTCGGTGGCGAGCACCAGCGCGCCGGTCGACAGTTCCCGGATCGAGCTGGCCGGCACGTCCGGCAGGTTCGCCGAGACGTCCTTCCAGGTCGTCCCCGCGTCGGTGGTCTCGAAGACGTGACCGAAGCCGGCGCCCGGTCCCTCGGTGAACCGGCGGGAGAAGCCGTTCACGGCGACGAAGGCGTGCGACGGGTTCGCCGGGTCGACTCCGACGCCCTGGAGGAACCGGTTGGGGAAGTCACCCGGCAGGGTGACCTGGTGCCAGCTCGACGGGTCGCCGACCCTGCCGACGGCGAGGCCGCGGGCGAAGCCGGCGTTGTTGCAGGGGCCGCACCAACCGACGTACGCCGTGCCGCCGGACACCGCCACCGAGGTGGCGGTCCGGCCGGCGCCCAGGTCGAACGCGTTGGTCCAACCCTTGCCGTCCTTGATGGCGTAGCCCTTGGTGTTCACCCAGACGTGCTGGCCGCCGGCGACCCAGACGTTCGCGTCGTGGTCGTCGGGCGCGAACGGCGCGATGAACCGGGCCAGCTCGTCCCCCGGCGACGAGGTGTACGGCTGGATGTCCCGCGAGGTGGAGGTCTCCGCCGTGCCCGGGCCCGGGTTGGCGTTGCAGTTCTCGGTCACCCGCATGGCCAGGTTGGTGTACTCCTGGACCTGCCGGCAGCCGTTGGCCGGGTCGGCCTGCGAATCGCCGCCGTCACCGCCGAAGTGGGAGCCCATCACCGTGTCGCCGGGGCGCAGGATCGATGCGCCGTTGTCCTGAAGACCGCCGGAGACGACGGTGCCGGCCTTCGCCGGGTCCCGGCCCAGCGCCACCGAGTAGTACTGGAGCGCGTCGATGGTGCCGTCGTTGAGGCTCTGCCAGTCGGTGGCGTGCCCGTCCTTGTCGGTCCGGCCGTTGACCGGCCGGCGGTAGACGCCACCGTCGTTGCCGACGTAGACGAACCCGTTGCCGACCGCCACCGAGTGCTGGTCGGAGTGGGTGGTCTTGTGGCACGTGTTCTGGGCGTCGGAGATGTTCCAGCAGGCGAAGCCGAAGTTCCAGTACGGCCCGACGGTCTTCCAGTTGGCGCCCGCGTCGTACGACTCGTAGACCTCCTCGAGCCCCGCCCAGACGTGGTTCGGGTTGGCCGGGTCCACCGCGAGGAACTGGTTGTACCAGGCCTGGATGCCCGGGCCGTAGCCCTTACCGATCACCGTCTGCTTCAGGGCCGAGCCGGAGTTGCCCAGCTTCGACGAGTCGGCGATCCTGTTCCACGGGCCGGCCGGGTTGCCGTTGTTGGAGACGTAGATGCCGTCCAGGTAGCTGTTCACGTTGCCGGCGGGCTTGTTGAGCAGCTTCGGCGACTGGTTGATCGCGTAGAGCTTGCCGCCGTCGGCGGAGAAGGCGAAGGTCACGTACCCGATGTCGTCGGCCGGGATGGAACCGGTCGGGTTGACCCTGGCCCAGCCCCCGGCGGTGTAGTCGGCGGTCTCGTAGAAGCCGTTGTACGTGTCGCCCGAGCGCCACGCCGAGGCGACCACCACGTGCTTCGCGTTGCGGGGGTCGCCCGCCACGTCGTTGACGATGTTCTTGTACGCCGCGTTCGCGTCGCCCGCGTTCGCCCCGCCCGGCAGGTAGCTCGGGTTCGGCGCGAACTCCAGCTTCCAGGCCCCGGAGCCGCTGCTCATGGCGTGCGAGAACAGGCCCCGGTTGGTGGCGGCCCAGACCTTGCCGTCGAAGAAGCGCAGCTTGTTGATGACAGTGCTCTCCAACTCGGACCCGCCGACGCGGTCGGTGGGCTTGAAGGCGCCGGTCCTCGGGTCGGCCAGCCGGTAGACGCCGGCGCCCACGAACGCGGTCGCGCCCGTGTTGCCCTCACCGGTGGCGTACCAGAGCGAGCCGTCCGCGGCGAGCACGACGTCGCCGCTGGAGAGGGTGGGCAGCGCGTCCGCGATCGGCGTCCAGCTCCCGCCGCCGATCGAGGAACGCCACACGCCACCGTCGGCGCCGGCCGCGTACACGTACCCCTTGTTGTCCGCGGCCAGGCCCGTCATCCGGCCGGTGACCAGGCCGGCGCCGCCCGAGGAGTTGGACGCGTAGTCGCGGTAGCGCGGGTCGTCACCGTCGTACTTGATCTTCGTGACCTCGCGCCAGGCGCCCTTGGTCGCCGGCAGCGCGTTGAGCTGGCTCAACGCGTTGGCGTACGCGCCCGGCGCGACGATGCCCGGCGCGTAGCGGGCCTGGGCGAACTGCTCGGCGATGGTGCGGGCCTCGAAGGCCTCCTCACCGGCCTCCTCCGATTCCTCGCCGGCCGCCATCTCCATGAACTCCCTGGGGTGCCAGGGCATGTTGGCGCCGGGCTCGTCGGCCAGGCCGAGCTTCTCCTGTACCTCGTGGTTGGTGGCGACGACGCCACCGAGCGCGGCGGTGAGCACCAGCGCGCCCGCGATTGTCGCCGGCTTGCGCCAGCGCGTTGTGGACATGTGAATCCTCCGGGATTCAGGGGGTCCCGGGCGCGTGGCCCGGGGAGGGAAACCACGGCGGCCGGTGGCGACCGTGGCGCTGTCGTGAGCGGACCCGGCGGGTCCGGATGCGGCCTCGACCCGCGCTACGCCCGACGGGCGGGTGCGCGGGGAGGGTCAGGCGACCGTCGGCGGGGCCCGGGCCGGCAGGGTGCCGCGCGGCGGCAGCGGGACGGCCGGTTGCCGGTAGCGGGTCGCGGCGGCCGCCGGCGTGGGCGTGCCGACCCGCGCGGGCGCGGCCGGGAGGAGATCGTCCGGTCCGTCGCCGGAGGCGACGCCGGCGCGGTGGTCACCGCCGGGTCCGCCGGAGAACTCCGTCCACAGCTCCGACGGAGCCTGGGCGGGTCCGTCGTGGACGATCGACCGGTGCGCGGCGATGCCCACCGCGCCGGGTTCAAGGGTCTTCGCGGGCGCGCCCACGCCGGCCAGGACGAACGCCAGCGCGACGACGACGGCGGTCAACCGGTCGAGCACGCGCATGGGCATACCTGTCGGGGAGGGGGCCGCTCCGGCGGGCGGTTCACCGCCGGCCACCGCGAGACAACGGGGAGGATCGATCGCTTGCCCGGACCACGCTAGCAACAACATTCGCGGGCGGGCAATGTCGCCCTCCGGGCTGGTCAGCCGCCTCGACGTGACAAGCGCTCCCAAGTGGAACGGCACCACGTGAAACGGGGGCTCGGCCGGCCGGCCGAGCCCCCGTTCCGGGTCGGAGATCAGTGGAAGAAGTGCCGGGTGCCGGTGAGGTACATGGTCACGCCGGCCTCCTTGCAGGCGGCGATGGTCTCCTCGTCGCGGATCGAGCCGCCGGGCTGGACGATCGCCCGGACGCCCGCTTCGATGAGGATCTTCGGGCCGTCGGCGAACGGGAAGAAGGCGTCCGAGGCGCAGACCGAGCCGCGGGCCCGCTCGGCGCCGGCCCGGCTCACCGCGAGCTGCGCCGAGTCGACCCGGTTGACCTGGCCCATCCCGACGCCGACGGTGGCGCCGTCCCGGGCCAGCAGGATCGCGTTGCTCTTCACCGCCCGGACCGCCCGCCAGGCGAACGCCAGGTCGCGCAGGGTGGCCTCGTCGGCGGCCTCGCCGGTGGCCAGCGTCCAGTTGGCCGGGTCGTCGCCCGCGGCGTCGATCCGGTCCCGCATCTGCACCAGCACCCCGCCGGTGACCTGCCGCCACTCGGCCGGCAGCGGGTCGAACCCGGGTGCCCGCAGCAGGCGGATGTTCTTCTTCTCCCGGAGCACCTCCAGGGCGCCCTCGTCGAAGCCGGGCGCCACCAGCACCTCGGTGAAGATCTCCGCGACCTGCCGGGCCAGCTCCACCGAGACCGGCCGGTTGACGGCGATCACCCCGCCGTACGCGGACACCGGGTCGCAGGCGTGCGCCCTGCGGTGCGCCTCGGCCACGTCCGCCCCGACCGCGATGCCGCACGGGTTGGCGTGCTTGATGATCGCCACCGCCGGCTGCTCGGGGAAGTCGTTCGCGGCCCGCCAGGCGGCGTCGGCGTCGACGTAGTTGTTGTAGGACATCTCCTTGCCGTGCAGCTGCTCCGCCTGGGCCAGGCCGGCCGGGCTGGCCGGGTCGGCGTAGAGGGCGGCCGCCTGGTGCGGGTTCTCGCCGTAGCGCAGCACCGCCTGGCGGCGCAGCGCCAGGCCGGCGAACGCCGGCCACCCGTCGGTGGCCGGCGCCAGCTCCCGGGCGAACCACTCGGCGACGGCCACGTCGTAGTCGGCGATGTCGGCGAACGCGCGGGCCGCGAGGGCCTGCCGCTGGGCCAGGGTGAAACCGCCCTCGGCGAGCGCGGCCCGCAGCGCCGGGTAGGCCGCCGGGTCGGTCACCACGGCAACCGAGGCGTGGTTCTTGGCCGCGGCGCGGACCATCGCCGGGCCGCCGATGTCGATCTGCTCGACGCACTCGTCCTGGTTCGCGCCGGAGGCGACCGTGGCCTGGAACGGGTAGAGGTTGGAGACCAGCAGGTCGATGCCGGCGATGCCGTGCTCGTCGAGCTGGGCGGCGTGCGCGTCCTTGCGCAGGTCGGCGAGGAGGCCACCGTGGATCTTCGGGTGCAGCGTCTTCACCCGGCCGTCGAGGATCTCCGGGAAGCCGGTCACCTGCTCGACCGGGGTAACCGGGACGCCCGCGCCGGAGATCGTCGACGCGGTGCTGCCGGTCGAGACGATCTCCACTCCGGCCTCGTGCAGGGCCCGGGCCAGCTCGACCAGGCCGGTCTTGTCGTAGACGCTGACCAGCGCCCGCCTGATCGGGCGGCGGGTGTCCTCAGTGGCACTCACGGAATGGTGACCTTTCTGCCGGTGATCGTCCAACCTTCACGGACCAGCCGACCGACCTGCTCGACGAGCTGGCGCCGCTCGGCGGACTTGATGCGCTCGGTGAGCGACTCCTCGTCGTCGTCGTCCAGCACGGGCACGGCGACCTGGGCGACGATCGGGCCGGTGTCCATCCCGGCGTCGACGAAGAACAGGGTGGCCCCGGTGACCTTCACGCCGTACGCCAGCGCGTCCCGGGGGCCGTGGATGCCGGGGAACGCCGGCAGCAGGGTGTTGTGCGTGTTCAGGTAGCGGTCGCCGAACGCGGCCAGGAAGTGCGGGCCGACGAGCTTGAGGAAGCCGGCGCTGATCACCAGATCCGGCCGGTGCTCGGCGACCCGGGCGGTGAGCGCCCGGTCCCAGTCCTCGCGGGTCGGGTGGTCCGTCAGCCGCTCGACGAAGGTCGGCACACCGGCCGCGGCGGCCCGGTCCAGGCCGGCGATCCCGTCGCGGTCGGCGCCCACCGCCACCACCCGGGCCCCGTAGGCGGGGTCGGCGGCGGCGTCCAGCAGGGCCTGGAGGTTGCTGCCGGAACCGGAGACGAGGACGACGAGGCGGGCGACGGACGCGGGCTCGGTCACGCGGCAACCCTATCGGGCCTGCGAGGGCGTCCGACGCTCGGGCGGCCGGACCGCGGGTGATCTCCATCGTGGCGCCGGCACGATACGCTGCCGTCGCCCGGTGCCGTGCGTACGCCCGGCCCGGCGTCGGCATCGTGACCTTGGTCCCGGGCCCGTGTGCCGCGGCGTCCCGTGTCCGGGCGGAATGATGAGCGGCAACAACGCGACCATGGACCCCCAGTTTGAGGAGCGCTCCGCAATGCAGCCCGGTTACCCCGGTCAGGACCCGTACGGCCAGCAGCCGAACCAGGACCCGACCTCCCCGCAGCACAACCCGTACGGCCAGCAGCCGCAGGCGCCGCAGTACGGCCAGCAGCCCACCTCCGGCCAGCCGTACGGGCAGGACCCGTACGCCCAGCCGCCGCAGGCCCCGCAGTACGGCCAGCAGCCCACCTCCGGCCAGCCGTACGGGCAGCCGACCCCCGGCCAGCCCTACGGGCAGGACCCGTACGCGCAGCAGCAGCAGCCGTACGGCGCCGCGCCGCAGTACCCGCAGGCCGGCTACCCGACCGGTGGCGGCCAGAACAACACCCTGGGCCTGATCGGCATGATCGCCGGTATCGCCTCGATCGTGCTCGGCCTCTGCTGCCCGCTGATCGGCATCCCGGCCGGCATCGCCGGCATCGTGCTCGGCGTGATGGGCCAGAAGAAGGTCCAGGCGGGCGAGGCGAACAACGCCGGCCAGGCCAAGGCCGCCCTCATCTGCGGCGGCATCGGTGTGGTCATCGGCATCATCAACGCCATCGCCGGCGCCGCGATCAACCTGAACAACATCGGTTCCTGACGGGTTCCGACGAGGGGGTGTCCGGCGTGCCGGCCGCCCCCTCGCCCGTTCCGGGCCCCCGCCCGCGGTGTTGATCAAGAGGTTTG
>NZ_JBSSLX010000151.1:0-14674 GCF_053890995.1 Micromonospora sp. I033
GGGCGCGACGGCCCCGGTGGCTCTCGCCTACCGGGGCCGTCGCCCTCGATCAGTTGCCCGAACTTACGCGGCGTCGTCCGCGCCCGTGGCGGCGGTGCCGCCGAGGTCCGCCGGGACCGCGTCCGGCACGGCCACCGGCCGGTCGGCGCCCCGGAAGACGAGCTTGGACTTGTCGATGTTGCTCGGGTCGCCCTCGCAGTCCACCACCACGATCTGACCCGGGGTCAGCTCGTTGAAGAGGATCCGCTCGGACAGGTTGTCCTCGATGTCGCGCTGGATCGTGCGACGCAGCGGCCGCGCGCCCAGCACCGGGTCGAAGCCCTTCTTCGCCAGGTACTTCTTGGCGTTGTCGGTCAGCTCCAGGCCCATGTCCTTGTTCTTCAGCTGCGTCTCGATCCGAGCGATCATGATGTCCACGATCGAGAGGATCTCGTTCTCGCGCAGCTGGTGGAAGACGATGGTGTCGTCGATCCGGTTGAGGAATTCGGGCCGGAAGTGCTGCTTGAGCTCGTCGTTGACCTTCTGCTTCATCCGGTCGTAGTTCGACTCGGAGTCCTCAGAGGCCTGGAAGCCCAGCGACACCGCCTTGGCGACGTCCCGCGTGCCGAGGTTGGTGGTCAGGATGATGACCGTGTTCTTGAAGTCCACGATCCGACCCTGGCCGTCGGTGAGCCGCCCGTCCTCCAGGATCTGGAGGAGCGTGTTGAACACGTCCGGGTGGGCCTTCTCGATCTCGTCGAAGAGGACCACCGAGAACGGCCGGCGACGCACCTTCTCGGTCAGCTGCCCGCCCTCGTCGTAGCCGACGTAGCCGGGAGGGGCACCCACCAGCCGGGACACCGTGTACCGGTCGTGGAACTCGGACATGTCCAGCTGGATGAGGGCGTCCTCGCTGCCGAACAGGAACTCGGCGAGCGCCTTGGAGAGCTCGGTCTTACCGACGCCGGACGGGCCGGCGAAGATGAACGAGCCGGACGGGCGCTTCGGGTCCTTCAGGCCGGCCCGGGTACGCCGGATCGCCTTCGAGACCGCCTTGACCGCGTCCTCCTGGCCGATGACGCGCTTGTGCAGCTCGTCCTCCATGCGCAGCAGGCGCGAGGTCTCCTCCTCGGTCAGCTTGTAGACCGGGATGCCGGTCCAGTTGCCGAGCACCTCGGCGATCTGCTCGTCGTCGACCTCGCTGACGACGTCCAGGTCACCGGCCTTCCACTCCTTCTCCCGCTGGGCCTTCTGGCCGAGGAGCTGCTTCTCCTTGTCGCGGAGCTGGGCAGCCCGCTCGAAGTCCTGCGCGTCGATCGCGGACTCCTTGTCGCGGCGGACCTGGGCGATCCGCTCGTCGAAGTCACGCAGGTCTGGCGGCGCGGTCATCCGGCGGATGCGCATCCGGGCGCCGGCCTCGTCGATCAGGTCGATCGCCTTGTCCGGCAGGAAGCGGTCGGAGATGTAGCGGTCGGCCAGGGTGGCCGCCGCGACGAGAGCCGCGTCGGTGATCGAGACGCGGTGGTGCGCCTCGTAGCGGTCCCGCAGGCCCTTGAGGATCTCGATGGTGTGGGCCAGCGAGGGCTCACCCACCTGGATCGGCTGGAAGCGGCGCTCGAGAGCGGCGTCCTTCTCCAGGTGCTTGCGGTACTCGTCGAGGGTGGTGGCGCCGATGGTCTGCAGCTCGCCGCGGGCCAGCATCGGCTTGAGGATGCTGGCGGCGTCGATCGCGCCCTCGGCGGCACCCGCACCCACCAGGGTGTGGATCTCGTCGATGAACAGGATGATGTCGCCGCGGGTGCGGATCTCCTTGAGCACCTTCTTGAGGCGCTCCTCGAAGTCACCGCGGTAGCGGGAACCGGCGACCAGGGCACCGAGGTCGAGGGTGTAGAGCTGCTTGTCCTTCAGCGTCTCGGGCACCTCGCCCTTGATGATCTTCTGGGACAGCCCCTCCACCACGGCGGTCTTGCCGACGCCGGGCTCACCGATCAGGACCGGGTTGTTCTTGGTCCGGCGGGACAGCACCTGCATGACCCGCTCGATTTCCTTCTCGCGCCCGATGACCGGGTCGAGCTTGCCCTCACGGGCGGCCTGGGTCAGGTTCCGGCCGAACTGGTCCAGCACGAGGCTGGTCGACGGCGCGGCCTCGCCCGGCGCGGCGCCCGCCGCGGCCGGCTCCTTGCCCTGGTAGCCGGAGAGCAGCTGGATCACCTGCTGGCGGACCCGGTTGAGGTCGGCGCCGAGCTTGACCAGCACCTGGGCGGCGACGCCCTCGCCCTCACGGATCAGGCCGAGCAGGATGTGCTCCGTGCCGATGTAGTTGTGGCCGAGCTGCAGCGCCTCGCGCAGCGACAGCTCCAGCACCTTCTTGGCCCGCGGCGTGAACGGGATGTGCCCGCTCGGCGCCTGCTGGCCCTGGCCGATGATCTCCTCGACCTGCTGACGGACGCCCTCGAGGGAGATGCCGAGGCTCTCCAGGGCCTTTGCCGCGACACCCTCACCCTCGTGGATCAGGCCCAGCAGGATGTGCTCCGTACCGATGTAGTTGTGGTTGAGCATCCGGGCCTCTTCCTGGGCCAGGACGACAACCCGTCGCGCTCGGTCGGTGAACCGCTCGAACATGCCCTCGTGCTCCTCACGTGCCGTGCGCCTTGATGGTCAGATCTCGGCGGGGCCGGTGCGCGGACGTCCGGGACGGGCGTCCGTGCCTCCTTACTCTATCGCCGCGGACCGACTCCGCTGAGGTCGTGTGTCCCCGCGAATGGCCGTTCACGCGTCGTTTCTGACAACCGTCCGCGCTCAGGAGGTGTTCCGGTACCCCTGCCTGTACGCGCAGAGCGAAATTCGACCGCCGGTGGAAAAGCCCGGTCGAGGGGCTGAGGCGGGGGCTTCGGCGCCCGGCCGCGGTCTTCCACAACCTGTGGACAGGATCTCCACCGCCTGTGGACAACTCCCCCGGGGGCCCGTTTCTTCCCGGCTCCGTCAGACCGGGCGACGCGGCCCGCGTGGACCCGGACAGACGGCGCAGCCGGGCGGAAACGGCGACGCCGGCCCGGAGTCGCACTCCGGTCCGGCGTCGTGTCGCCCGCTGCGGGGGTCGTCGGGGTCAGTGCCCCGCCTTCGCGTGGTACTCGTCCACGATCTCCTGCGGGATGCGACCCCGGTCGGAGATGTCCTTGCCAGCCTTCTTGGCCCAGGCGCGGATGGCCTTGTTCTGCTCGCGGTCGGCGGTCGCGCCGCCGCGACCCCGCGCGGCCCGGCCACCCACGACCACACCGCCGCGGCCGACCTTCGTCCCGTGCGCGATGTACTGCGCGAATACGTCACGCAATTTTTCAGCGTTGGAAGCCGAGAGGTCGATCTCGTACTGCACACCGTCGAGCGCGAACTTGACGGTCTCGTCAGCGTCCCCGCCGTCCAGGTCATCGACCAGCTTGTGAATGATCTGCTTGGCCACGTCCCACATTCCTTTCGAGCAGGGTTGTGCTCCTGCAATACAGGAGCACAATAACCCGCCCGCCGCTTGCTCCGTCAATAGGATGCGGTAACGACCCGGAGAAGCTTCTGCGCTACTCCGGCCGGACCAACGGGAACAGGATGGTTTCCCGAATTCCCAGGCCGGTCAGTGCCATCAAGAGCCGGTCGATTCCCATTCCCATACCACCGGCCGGAGGCATTCCGTACTCCATCGCCCGGAGAAAGTCCTCGTCCAGCCGCATGGCCTCGTCGTCGCCCCGGGCCGCGAGCTGCGCCTGGGCCACCAGCCGCTCCCGCTGCACCACCGGGTCGACCAGCTCGGAGTACGCGGTGCCCAGCTCGAAACCGAGCACGTAGAGGTCCCACTTCTCGGCCAGGCCCGGCTCGCTGCGGTGGGCCCGGGTCAGCGGGCTGGTCTCCTCCGGATAGTCGCGGACGAAGGTGGGCGCCTGGAGCGACGGGACCACCAGCTCCTCGAAAAGCTCCTCGGCCAGCTTGCCCGGCCCCCACTTCGGGTCGACGGAGAGGCCGACCTTGTCGGCGTACTCGACCAGGCGTGACTTTTCGGTGCGGACGGTGACCTCCTCACCGAGCGCTTCGGAAAGAACACCGAACAGGGACACCGAGCGCCACTCGCCGCCCAGATCGAACTCGCGGCCGTCGGCGTGGGTGACCACCGTCGAGCCGGCGACCGCGAGGGCGGCCTGCTGCACGAGATTTCGGGTCAGCTCGGCCATGGTGTTGTAGTCGCCGTAGGCCTGGTAGGTCTCGAGCATCGCGAACTCGGGCGAGTGCGAGGAGTCGATGCCCTCATTACGGAAGTTGCGGTTGATCTCGAAGACCCGGTCGACGCCGCCGACGACCGCGCGCTTGAGAAACAGTTCCGGCGCGATTCGCAGATACAGATCGGTGTTCAGCGCATTGCTGTGGGTCACGAATGGGCGGGCCGCCGCGCCGCCGTGCAGCAGCTGGAGCATCGGGGTCTCGACCTCGACGAAGTCCTGCGCGTGCAGGGTGTCCCGGAGGCTGCGCACCGCGGTGGCCCGGGTGCGGACCATCTGCCGGGCCTGCGGGCGGACCACCAGGTCGACGTAGCGCTGGCGGACCCGGGCCTCCTCGCTCAGCGGCTTGTGCGCCACCGGCAGCGGGCGCAGCGCCTTGGCGGTGACGGCCCACTCCTCGACCAGCACCGACAGCTCGCCGCGCCGGCTGGTGATCACCTCGCCGGTCACCCCGACGTGGTCGCCCAGGTCGACCAGGCGCTTCCAGTCGTCCAGCCGCTCCGCGCCGACCCGGTCCAGCGAGAGCATCGCCTGGAGTTCGGTGCCGTCGCCGTCCCGGAGGGTGGCGAAGCAGAGCTTGCCGGTGTTGCGGACGAAGATCACCCGACCGGTCACCGAGACCCGGTCACCGGTGGCCGTGTCGGTGGGCAGCTCGGCGTACCGCTCGCGGATCTTCGCCAGCGTGCTGGTCCGGGGGAAGCCGACCGGGTAGGGCTCGACGCCCTCGGCGAGCATCCGGTCCCGCTTCTCCCGGCGGACCTTCATCTGCTCGGGAAGGTCGTCGGCGGGGTCTACTGGCAGGGCGTTCTGCTCGGTCACGGCACGCTTCCTCAGACGGAGAATTCGGGCGGGGTCAGGCCCCGAGCGTACTCAAGGGGCTGCCGGGTCGTTACGGGATAACCTGCCCGCCATGACCGACCCCACTGAGGCCCTCTCGTTCGGCGCCGCCGCCGCCGACTACGACCGCTACCGGCCCCGCTATCCCGAGGCCGCGCTGCGGTGGGCGCTCGACGACCGCACCCGGCCCGCCCACGTCGTCGACCTGGGCGCCGGCACCGGGATCGTCGCCCGCGGCCTGCTCGCCCTCGGGCACGAGGTGACCGCCGTCGAACCCGACCCGGGGATGCGGGCCCAGTTCGAGGCCGGCACGCCGGGCGTCGCCGCCCGGGCCGGCAGCGCCGAGGCGGTCCCGCTGCCCGACGGGTACGCGGACGCGGTGCTGGTCGGCCAGGCGTACCACTGGTTCGACCGCGAGCGGGCGCACCCGGAGATCGCCCGGGTGCTGCGGGCCGGCGGGATCTTCGCCGCGGTCTGGAACCTCCGGGACGACCGGGTCGGCTGGGTGACCGAGCTGAACCGGATCGCCGAGATCGGGGACACCGTCGACCACCTGCGCGCGACCGTGACCGGCTTCGGTACCCGGTTCACGGCGCCCGAGTGGGCCGAGTTCGGCCACGTCACGCCCCTGACCCCGGACGAGCTGCTCGGGATGGTGCGTACCCGCTCGCACTACCTGACCGCCGCGCCGGACCGGCGCCGCGAGGTCGACACGCAGCTGCGCGACCTCCTCGCCACCCACCCGGACCTGGCCGGCCGGGACACCGTCGGCCTCCCCTACCGCACGCTTGTCGCCCGGGCGCGCCGCCGCTGACCCTGGTCGCCCGGGGCGCGCGCCGCCCGGCCCCCGCGCGGCCGGCCGCCGCACTAGCCTCGCCCCATGGCCGACGTGACCCAGGCACTCTCCTTCGGCGCCGCCGCCGCCGAGTACGACCGGTTCCGCCCCCGCTATCCCGAGGAGGCGCTGCGCTGGGCGCTGGACGGGCTGGCCGCCCCGGCCGGGGTGGTGGACCTCGGCGCGGGCACCGGCATCCTCACCCGCGGCGTGCTCGCCCTTGGTCACGACGACGACTCCAGGTCGCGGCGCGGTGCTGGACGCGCCGAGCTGGAGTTGTCGCAAGTCGTACCCGTGGAGCCGGATCCGGGCATGCGGGCGCAACTGGCCGCCGCCACCCCCGGCACGACGGCGCTGGCCGGCAGCGCCGAGGCCATCCCACTGCCGGACGGGGCGGCGGACGCCGTGCTGGTCGGCCAGGCCTACCACTGGTTCGACCGGGAGCCGGCGCACGCCGAGATCGCCCGGGTGCTGCGGCCGGGCGGCACGTTCGCGCCGATCTGGAACGTCCGGGACGAGCAGGTGGCCTGGGTGGCGGAGCTGACCCGGATCGCCCACCTCGGCGACAACGCCGGCGACGTGACCGAGAAGTACGTCGACTTCGGCCCCGCCTTCACGCCGGTCGAGCTGGGCGAGTTCACCCACACCGCCACCCTCACGCCCGACGAGGTGGTCGCCATGCTGCACACCCGGTCCTACTGGCTGACCGCCACGCCGGCGGAGCGCGAGCGGATCGACCGGGATCTGCGGGAGCTCTTCGCCACCCACCCCGACCTGGCCGGCCGGGCGACGGTCGACCTGCCCTACCGCACCCTGGTCCTGCGCTCCCGGCGGCGCTGAGGCTCAGGTGTTGCGCTCGTAGACCATCCGCAGGCCGATCAGGGTGATCATCGGCTCGTGGTGGGTGATGGTGCGGCACTCGCTGAGCACCAGCGACGCCAGGCCGCCGGTGGCGATGACCGCCCGCACCTCGCCGAGTTCCTCGGTCATCCGCTCGACGATCCGGTCCACCTGGCCGGCGAAGCCGAAGTAGAGGCCGGCCTGGAGACACTCGACGGTGTTCTTGCCGATCACCGAGCGGGGCCGGGTGGCCTCCACCTTGCGCAGCTGGGCGGCGCGGGCGGCGAGCGCGTCGAAGGAGATCTCGATGCCCGGCGCGAACGCGCCACCGAGGAACTCGCCCCGGTCGCTGATCACGTCGAAGTTGGTGGTGGTGCCGAAGTCCACCACGATCGACGGCCCACCGTAGAGGGTGTAGGCGGCCAGCGTGTTGACCACCCGGTCCGCGCCGACCTCCTTGGGATTGTCGATGGCGAGCTGCACGCCGGTGCGCACCCCGGGCTCGACGATCACGCTGGGCAGGTCGGCGTAGTAGCGGGCCAGCATGGTGCGCAGCGACCGCAGCGCGGCCGGCACGGTCGAGCAGGCGGCCACCCCGGTGATCTCCACGGCGTCACCGGCGAGCAGGCCCCGGAACATCAGACCCAGCTCGTCCGCGGTGGACCGGGCATCGGTCTTGATCCGCCAGTTGTGCACCAGCTTGTCGCCGTCGAAGGTCGCCAGCACGGTGTTGGTGTTCCCGATGTCGATGCAGAGCAGCACAGCGGCAGCCTAGACGGTCACTCCTCGCGCAGATCCAGGGCGATGTCCAGGATCGGCGAGGAGTGGGTCAGCGCGCCGACGGAGAGGAAGTCGACGCCGGTCGCCCCGTACTCGGCCGCCACCGGCAGGGTGAGCCCGCCGGTCGCCTCCAGCTCCGCCCGGTCGCCCACCGCGGCGACCACCTCACGCAGCTGCGCCGGGGTCATGTTGTCCAGCAGCAGGAACCCGGCCCCGGCCTCGACCGCCTCCACCGCCTCGGCCAGGGTGTCCACCTCGACCTGCACCGGCACCTCCGGGAACGCCTCCCGGACCCGCCGGAAGGCGGCCGCGACCCCGCCCGCGGCGACCTTGTGGTTGTCCTTGATCATGGCGACGTCGTGCAGGCCCATCCGCTTGTTGGTGCCGCCGCCGGCACGGACCGCGTACTTCTCCAGGGCCCGCAGGCCGGGCGTGGTCTTGCGGGTGTCCAGCACCATCGCCTTGGTGCCGGCCAGCGCGTCGGCCCAGGCCCGGGTGTGGGTGGCCACCCCGGACATGCGGGAGAGCAGGTTCAGCGCCGTCCGCTCGGCGGTGAGCAGCAGCCGGGTCGGGCCGGTCACCGTGGCCAGCACGTCGCCGCGCGCCACCCGCTGCCCGTCGTGGGCCACCAGCGACACCTCGACGGTACGGTCCGCGCCGGTCACCTCGCCCACCAGCTCGAACACGGCCGCGGCCACCGGCAGCCCGGCCACCACGCCGTCGGCGCGGGCGACCAGGTCGGCGGTGTCGTTCTGCGTGTCCGGGATGGTCGCGACGCTGGTGACGTCGAGGAATTCCGCGCCCAGGTCCTCGGTGAGCGCGTCGACGACCACCCGCCGCACCCGCTCCGGGTCCAGGCCACCGGCCCGCAGCGTCCGCTCCGTCGACTCCCTCACTGTTCCTCCCAGCGCTCGTTCAGAAAGCCCTCCGCCCCGATCCCGGCCACGAGGTGGCCCCGCCAGCGCTCGTCGGCCGTCGGGAAGTCCTCCCGCCAGTGGCAGCCGCGGGTCTCCCGGCGGGCGTACGCGGCCGCGACCAGGGTCGACGCCACGGTGATCAGGTTCGTCGCCTCCCAGTCGGCGGTCCGCGGCACGCCCCGGGCCTGACCCAGCTCGGTCAGGGTGGCGGCGGTCCCGGCGAGGGTCGGCGCCGACCGGAGCACACCCGCGCCCCGGGTCATCGCCCGTTGCAGCGCGGGCGTGGCCTCCGCCGGCACCAGCCAGCCCTGGCCGCCCACCCAGGCACCGGTCTCCGCCGGCCTCGCCTGCTCGGGCAGCCCGGCGGCGATGTCCTCGGCGATCCGGCGGGAGAAGACCAGCCCCTCCAGCAGCGAGTTGCTGGCCAGCCGGTTGGCGCCGTGCACGCCGGTGCAGGCGACCTCGCCGCAGGCGTACAGGCCCGGGATGGAGGTGCGGCCGCGCAGGTCGGTCCGGACGCCGCCGGAGGCGTAGTGGGCGGCCGGGGCGACCGGGATCAGGTCGGTGGCCGGGTCCACACCGATGGCCAGGCAGGAGGCCACGATGGTCGGGAAGCGCCGGGCCAGGAAGTCGCCGCCCAGGTGGCGGGCGTCCAGCCAGACGTGGTCCGCGCCGGTGGCCAGCAGCACCCGGTGGATCCCCTTGGCCACCACGTCCCGGGGCGCCAGCTCGGCCAGCTCGTGCTGGCCCACCATGAACCGCTTGCCGTCGCCGTCGACCAGGTGGGCGCCCTCGCCGCGCAGCGCCTCGGAGACCAGCGGCTGCTGGGCGAGGCCGGCGCCCGGCCCACCGGCCGGCACGATCAGCGCGGTCGGGTGGAACTGCACGAACTCCAGGTCGGTGACCGCCGCGCCGGCCCGCAGGGCGAGCGCCACCCCGTCGCCCGTGGAGACCGCCGGGTTGGTGGTGGCCGCGAAGACCTGGCCCATCCCGCCGGTGGCGAGCACCACGGCCCGGCCCAGGATGGCCCCGACGCCGTCCTCGCTGCCCTCACCGAGCACGTGCAGGGTGATCCCGCAGGCCGGGCCGAGCCCGTCCGGCCCGTCGCCGGGGGCACGCAGCAGGTCCAGCACCAGGGCGTGCTCGACCAGCCGGATCCACGGGTCGCGGCGGACCGCGGCGTGCAGCGCCCGCTGCACCTCGGCCCCGGTGGCGTCGCCGCCGGCGTGCACGATCCGGTCGGCCCGGTGGCCGCCCTCCCGGGTGAGCATGAGTGAGCCGTCCGGGTTGCGGTCGAACTCCGCCCCGATCCGCATCAGCTCGCGCAGCCGGGTCGGGCCCTCCTCGACCAGCACCCGGACGGCCGCCGGGTCGCAGAGGCCGACGCCGGCCACCTCGGTGTCGTACGCGTGCGCGGCCGGGGTGTCCGCCGGGTCGAGCACCGCGGCGATGCCGCCCTGCGCCCAGCGGGTCGAGCCCTCGTCGATGTTGACCTTGGTGACCACGGTGACGTGCAGGCCGGCCTCGCGCAGGTGCAGCGCGGCGGTCAGCCCGGCGACCCCGGAGCCGACGACGATCACGTCGGTGGTCTCCACCCAACCCGGGGCGGGCGCGGCGAGCAGCCTCGGCAGGGCCGGCAGGTCGACGGTCGGAAGGTCCATGAGCACAGTCAACCCGAAGGCCCCTCATCCCGGGCGGCGGGGGCGGGACGAGTGGTTTCGGCTACCTCGTCCGGACCGGCAGGCCGCCCGGGCCGGCCCCCTTCAGCGAGGTGGTCGCCGTGCGGTCGCTGAGCCAGAGGTAGCAGCGCACACCCCGGTCGCCGACCGCCCACCGGCCGGCGCCGGGCGGGCGGACCACCACGCCGCTGCGGAACCGCAGCGTCGGGTCGTCGGGTACGCCCACATACGTCGCCAGGACGCTGTTGCAGCCGGCGTAGAGGGGGACCCAGTCGGCGTCCTTCGTCGGGTACGGGCGGTCCGGCGCCGCCCACACCCCGACGAACTCGGCGTCGTGCGCGGCGCGGCAGTCGACCGGGGTGAGGGTCTGCACCCGGCGGGCGTCCCGGCCGGTGCGCTGGCAGCCCAGCCGCAGCGGGGACGGCCCCTTGAGCGCGTCGCGCAGGCTGCCCGTCCGGGTCACCACCGTCGCCGCCGCCTCGACCGTGGTCAGCTCGGTCAGGTCGCAGCGGTACCAACGGGAGCCGGCCGCCCAGCCGGGGGCGGTGGGCAGCGCCACGGCCAGCCGCAGCCGGCCGGCCCGCCAGTTGTCCCCGACGTATCCGCCGGCCCGCGTGTCGCACTCCGCGAAGGCGGCCCGCAGCTCCGTCGAGCCGAGCGCCGGCGGGCTCGGCCGCTCGACGCTGAACGCTCCCACGTGCACCGTCTCCACCCGGTGCGGCAGGTCACAGCCGACCGGGTCGTAGCCGGACAGGGCCACGGTGGGGGTGAAGTCGGCGACCTGGCAGACCCCGGCGGCCGGGGTGAAGGCGCCGGCCGGCGGCAGGGCGGCCCAGTCGTCGGTGAGGTCCTCGTCCAGCCCGCTGGACGAGGCACACCCGGCCAGCGCCACCGCCGCGACCACCGCGGCGACGAGGCCCCGCATCGCACGGCCCATCGCGCCTCCCCCAGCCCGACGACCGTCGATTCCGACGGTCCGACCAGGGTAGCGGGAAATGACCTTCCGGTGACAGACCGTGCGTGCGGGCCGGGGTCAGTTCAGGGCGGCGGCCAGCGGGTTGGGGACGGGGTCGCCCGCCGTGCCGGGGGCGGCCGTGGTCGGGTCGGCGGTCAGGTCGACCACCTTGTTGTCGGCGTTCACGTGCACCACGCGGGGCTGGTAGGAGCGCGCCTCGGCGTCGTCCATCTGCCCGTACGAGATGAGGATGACCAGGTCACCGGGATGCACGAGGTGCGCCGCCGCGCCGTTGATGCCGATCACGCCGCTGCCCCGCCGCCCCGGAATCACGTACGTCTCCAGCCGGGCGCCGTTGGTGATGTCCACGATCGCGACCTGCTCGCCGGGGATGAGATCGGCCGCGTCGAGCAGGTCCTCGTCCACGGTCACCGAGCCGACGTAGTGCAGGTCGGCCTGGGTCACCGTGGCCCGGTGGATCTTCGACTTGAGCATGGTGCGGAGCATCGGGGTGCCTTTCCGAAGAAATGTCGGGGTCAGGAACGCGGGGCGAGGTGGATCGCCGTGTTGTCGATCAGGCGGGTGGCGCCGACCCAGGCGGCGACCAGCAGCCGCGCCGGGCCGGAGACCGGGCCGGGCTCCAGGTCGGCGTCGGTGAGCACCAGGTAGTCGAGGCGGGCGCCGGGCGTACCCGAGTCGAAGGCCCGGTGGGCGGCGGCCAGCACCGCGCCGCCGTCCGCGCCCTGCTCGGCGGCCGCGGCGCCGGCCCGCAGCGCGGCGGACAGGCTCAGCGCGGCCGCCCGCTCCCCGGCCGACAGGTAGCGGTTGCGACTGGACAGGGCCAGTCCGTCCGGTTCGCGCACGGTCGGCACGCCGACGATCTCCGTCGGCACGTCCAGGTCGCGGACCATCCGCCGGACCAGGGTGAGCTGCTGGTAGTCCTTCTCGCCGAAGAAGGCCAGGTCCGGACGGGTGAGCTGGAGCAGCTTCATGACCACGGTGAGCACGCCGTGGAAGAAGCCGGGGCGGCTCAGCCCTTCCAGGTCCTCGCCGAGCGGGCCCGGGTTCAGCCGCACCTTCGGCTGGCCCTCCGGGTACATGTCCGCCACCGCGGGGGCGAAGACCACGCCTGCGCCGGCCCGCCGGCAGATCTCCAGGTCGGCGTCCAGGGTGCGCGGGTAGCGGTCGAAGTCCTCGTTCGGGCCGAACTGGAGCGGGTTCACGAAGATCGTCACGACCACGTGGTCGGCCCGCTCCCGGGCGGCCCGCAGCAGGGTCTCGTGCCCCGAGTGCAGCGCACCCATGGTCATCACCACGCCGACCGTGCCGGTCAGCGCGTCCCGCGCCGCCGCCAGCTCCTTGCGGGTGTGCACCAGCTCGGTCATCAGCGCCTCCTCGGTTCGCGACTGCGGGGCTCGCACGACCGGCTCACGCCGGCACCTCGATCCCGTTCAGCACGTCCAGCAGCGGCGCCGCGTCGGCCGGCCGCAGCCGGCCCGCCGCGATCGCGCGATCCGCCGTCCGTCGGGCCAACGCCAGGTAGGGGGGCACGGATTCCGGCGCGGTCGCCGCCAGCCGGGCCAGGTGCCGGCGTACGGTGCCCGCGTCGCCCCGGGAGACCGGGCCGGTGAGCGCGTCGTCGCCGAGCCGCAGCGCGTTCTCCAGGGCGGCCCGCAGCAGCGGGGCGAGCACCTTCTCCGGCCGGTCCACCCCGGCGTCGCGCAGCCGGTCGACCGCCTCGTTGACCAGGGTCACCAGGTGGTTCGCGCCGTGCGCCAGCGCCGCGTGGTAGAGCGGCCGGTCGCCCTCGGCCACCCACTCGGGGACGCCGCCCAGGTCGGTCACCAGCCGGGCGGCGAACGCGCGCAGCTCGGCCGGGGCGGTCACCCCGTAGGAGATGCCGGCGAGGCGGGACAGGTCGTCCGGCGTACCGGTGAAGGTCATCGCCGGGTGCAGCGCGAGCGGCCGGGCGCCGGCGGCGGCCGCCGGGGCCAGGACGGCCAGCCCGTGCGCGCCGGAGGTGTGTGCGACCACCTGGCCGGGACGGAGCGCTCCGGCGCCAACCAGGCCGGCCACCACGCCGGCGAGCGCGTCGTCGGGGACCGCCACGATCAGCAGGTCGGTGGCGGCGCGCGCCACGGCGGCCGCGGAGCGGGTCGGGGTCTGCGGCAGCAGCAGCGCCATCCGGGCCCTGGTCGCACCGGAGGCGCCGGCGGCGGCGACCACCCGGTGGCCGGCCGCGGCGAGGGCCGCGCCGAGCACGGCGCCGACCCGGCCGGCGCCGATCACACCGACCGTGAGGGTGCGGGGGAAGACGAGCGGGGCGTCGGCGGCCCGGTGCGGGGCGGCCGGACGCGAACGCAGCGGTGCGCTCATGGCAATCGATCCAGTCCTCGAAGGGGGTACCGGTCGATCGCAAGTATGCGCCGGGGTCACAGAGCCGAAACAAGCATGTGTGAAAACCTTCACCGACGGCGCGAAGGGGCCGCTCCGGCGGCGGGGAGCGGCCCCTTCTGCTACGTCAGCGCCGGCCGCGGAGGAAGCCCGCGTCCACGAACTTGAAGTCCGTGTCGGGGCGCGCCTCGCCGTCCCCGCCCGGCGTCTCCGGGGTGTTCCGGCCGTCGTGCACCACCAGCAGGCCGCCGGGGAAACCGGGCAGCGGGGTGGCCGTCACGGCCGCCCCGTCACACTCCTGCGCGCCGTCGACCCGGCCGTCGACGACCGCGAACCGCCCGGTCGGCCGGTTGGTGCGCCGGTCGTAGGTGTAGCACGACGGCGAGCGCGGGGATTGCGGTTCGTCTCATGTCCGCTGACCGTAGGGTCGGCACGGTGACGGCCCCTGAACGAGGAATGAACTGATGGCGCTCCGCTGGCGCGACGCGATGTCGACGGCCCTCTACGGGCCGGACGGCTTCTTCGTCTCCGGCCCGGGGCCGGCTGCCCACTTCCGCACGAGCGTCCACGCGTCTCCGGTGTTCGCCTCCTGCCTCTTGCGGTTGCTGACTTCTCTTGACGCGGCTCTCGGTCATCCCGCTCGTCTCGACGTCGTGGACGTCGGTGCCGGTCGGGGGGAGTTGTTGCGGTCGTTGTCGGTCGCCGTCGGGGTTTCGGGGGAGCCCACCCGCTCCGGGCGGTCAGGCTTGATCCCTCCGCGGGCGGGCTCCCCCGAAACCCTGACCACCACGGCCGCCGCCCGCCCGTCGCCCTCCGGCCCGGCCTCCGTCGGGTCGTTGCCGGCCGCGCCTGTTCCGCTGGCCGAGCGGGTACGCCTCATCGCGGTCGAGAAGGCGCCCCGACCGGACGACCTGCCCGCGGAGATCGAGTGGGTGGACGAGATCCCGCACGGCGTCACGGGCCTGCTGGTGGCCACGGAGTGGCTGGACAACGTCCCGCTGGACCTGGCGGTGTACACCCCCGGGGGCTGGCGGTACCTGCTGGTGAACCCGACAACGGGCGAGGAGTCGACGGGCGACCCGGTGAGCCCCGAGGACGCCGACTGGCTGAACCAGTGGTGGCCCTCCCCGGCCCCGGCCCCGGCCCTCGACGGATCGTTGATCAAGAGGTTTGCGTCTGATTCCGGGCCCACTTCCGAC
>NZ_JBSSLX010000152.1:0-14560 GCF_053890995.1 Micromonospora sp. I033
GTGGCTCTGCGTCAACGACAACAACCCGGCTGCGGCGCTGTATCGGCGGCTCGGGTTCGTGGATGCCGGCCGACGGGCCCGCTACCTGCGCCGCCTTTCGTAAGTTGCCTTGAGCAAGACCTGGCGCGCTCGGCCTTCTTGGAGGCCGAGCGCGCCTGGCAGTACGTGTCTTCTTGGGCCGTCCTGGCGTCTCGGGCTACTGGTAGAGCCGGCCGGGGCGTGTGGAGCGTCCCCGCTTGGTGATCGTGGCGTCTCCGCGTCTACGGCGCACCATGATGCTCTTTGCGGCCTTTTTGACCGGAGTGAGGATTCTGTCCTTCATCGCGTGCCTCTCTTCTCTCGTCTGTCAGATCGGAGATGGCGGTTCGGCGGCGCGAGCCGCCGGTAGGTCGCGTACCCGGTGGGGCGGCGGTCATTCGCCGGCGCTTGCCGCTCCGGTGGTGCTTCAGTGACGGGTGAGCCAAGGTGCGCGGCGCGTGCAGGACCCGGTGTGGTCGACCGGCAGGGCGCAGCGGCCGCCGCCGGGCAGTGGGCGGTCGCAGAAGACCCAATGGCGTACGCACTGCTGGTCCTCGGCCGAGACGGTCACGCCGCCGGGCTCGACGCGGGCGCTGAGCTGGGCCAGCAGGCGGGCGGCGGTGCGGGCGAGGATCCGGGCGCGGTGCAGGTCCGGCGCGGTGACGGGCAGGTGGATCACCCAGCGGTCGGTCATCGGTAGCGGTGGTTCGCCGACTGGGCGCTCTGCCACGCGCGCAGGGCGTTCTTGATGTGGACGTTCTCCTCCTGCACTGCTCGCAGCGCAATTTGCGCGACGGTGAGTTCGTCGGCGACCTGGTGTAGGAAGGTGCGGATTTCGGCCGGGTCGAGGCCGCGGCGGCGGACGTTGAAGCAGCGCTCGCGGATCTGCCAGGGGCGGAGCGGCTGTCTTCTGCGGGCTTGTGCCGATGGTTGGCTCTCCTCGCGTCGGCCCGCTAGCCGACGGATCAGGTTGCGCACGGGGGACCGCCCTTCGTCGGGTTGCGTCGAAGTGTGGTGGGGCGGCCTCCGCCGGTTGCGGTCGGCGGAGGTCGCCCTGCCCTGCGGCCTTGAATCGGGTACGGCGGCAGGGCCGCGCTGCGGGAGCGCGGAGAGTGAGGTCTCGACGGCGATGCGAGACCGGTACGAGAGGCGCCAACCGACCGCAGCGGCACCGCATCACCGAGAGCGACCGTATTGCCACCGAGTCACCTATGTCAAGGGCGTCTCAGAGTCATCTACCCACCTATGTCACCGGTGCTAGGTGCGTTGCCTGTGCCGCGATGGTTGATCGATACTGGGCGGGCCAACCGACTGCAAGGGGCCTGACGTGCCTATTCCACCCACAATGGACGAGCTGCTCGACGATCTGCTGAAGAAGATCAAGAACGGGAACTACCCACCCGGCTCTCAGCTCCCCTCTGGGCGGGTGCTGGCAGACGAGTACGACGTCTCGCAGTCGACCATCAGCCGTGCGGTTGCAAGGCTGCGCGAGCAGGGTGTGCTGGTCGGCCGCCCGGGCCGCGGCGTCTTTGTCGCGGAATCCCCGCGGCGCTGACCGGTCCTGCCGGCGATTTGTCGGCGGCTGCCGGACGTCGTGTTGCCGCACAACTTTGGCCATCGCTGTCGGATTACCGACTCGCAACAGTAGCCTTGGGCAACCTGGGGTCTACCGTCGGTCCCTTGGGGCAGTCATGATTTGTTCATGGTGATCCCCCATCAGCCCGACTCGATGGGCATCTCGACCCTCGGGGTAAACGGATGCAAGGCGAGGTTTGGGGTTGCGTATCTCCGGGCCGTATGCAGCCAAGCTGGCGTTGGATTCGCCGAGACCTCGATCGATGAGGACGTGCTCGCAATCGACGGCCGCATCGAATTCGCCGTCGCTGATGCGCGGGTGCAGGTCAAGTGCACGGGCAAGTTCCGCATCAATGGAGGCGACACCGCAACCTGGCCGGCGGAGAAGCAGTGGTGGAGCAAATGGCACAAGTCGGCACTGCCGGTCTACTTCGTTCTGCTCGTGGTCGACCCGGATGATCAAGCTAGCTGGCTCGACCACCGTAGTGACGGCACCATGCATCGAGCCGCCGCCTTCTGGGTCCGAGTCGACCAGATGTCAGAGGGGCCAGGTATCACTGTCCCGAAGAGCCAACGACTCACGGCAGAGACTTTGCGCCAGTGGGCTGCCGACGTCGACGCATGCTTTCAACCGCAGCTGCAAGGTGGGTGCTGATGACCAGTGAGCCAGCACTACCCACGGTAAGCGAGCTGCGTTCGTACCTCCGCTTCCAAGGCTGGTCCGAGCAGCCACCAGGGCCAGCGGGATCCCTTTGGATCCGTGACGGACGCCGGATCGGCGTACCTCTCAACGGCGATAAAGAACTAATATCCGGCGTGCTTGCCCGGTTAGCAGAAACGGAGATGCGGACACCGGAGGAGGTGGCGTCGGCAGCCAAGTATCTACTTTTCGACGTCACGCGCCTGCGAGCAGTCCACGATTCTCGAATCGGTGACGCGATTCCGCTTGAAGCCGGCGTGAGGATTCTCGCATCCGCGCGAGCCATGCTTCGCGCGACTGCTACTACCGCCCGATGGGAGCGGGCGCACATCGCCACAAACTACTCGAAATTGGGCGACGATGTCGTACGTCAAGCCCTCATGGGTCACACGCAAAGGGGCTCATACGTAATCCCGGTGCTGGTTCCCCTGCCTGAACCCTCGGAACCGGATTTGCATAGGCCAACGCTCGACCATAACCAGCGAGAGTTCCATCGCGCTCCCACAGAGCCGTTCGAGAGACGCGTCGTTCGTACCTTCGCTCAGTCGATGCAGGCAGTAAGAGAGCTGGTTGTGGATCCCGCTCGTACACCCACTGCGAGTGAAGTGCACGAACTGGTGTATCGGGGCGTCAGCCGAGAGTTCTGTAGTGCTCTAGCTGGCATTCTTAAGCAACGAGCAATAGGGGAATTTGAGGCGACCGTTGACTGGGCGCCAGCTATACCTGCGCCGGAGACGATGCCGCGAAGTGTTGCTATCGAAGCAGAGGCCGGCGACCTAGTTAAGCTCGCCGCCGAGAAGCTGCGCCAACAAAGAGTAGACCCAAGTCGCGTGTTCTCCGGAACCATAGTTCAGCTACGTCACGAGAGTCCAGATGATCCGTTTGGGGAGATCGCCGTGGCGACCTTGCGTCAGGGCCACCCTGCGGAGGTTTTAGTAAGACTCCGAATGGACCAATATTTAGAGGCATGGAATTGGCATTATCAGGGGCGAGCTGTTCTGGTTGAGGGAACGATAAGGCGAGCGCCGGGGCGGCCGTTGCGGGTAGACAGCCCTGTTCGGTGTAGGCCGGTGGACGAGATGATGCTTCCTGCCGCGGACTTGCCTCATCCCGACCCTGAGTCGAGCCTCCGCGAGCGCTTTGCGGAGCGCCTCCGGTCAATCGCGGATGCGCCCGGCAAGAGCATCCGTCCTTACCGGCGTGAGGATCCCCCTGCAATTGAGGGTCCCCGCGCGATTGAAGGGCCTTCGCCCGATCGGGATTAATATCTCGCTAAATGACCTGTTGTGTTGGATCTCTGCATGTCAATCGGCGGATCGTCCAGCCCTGTTGGACGGAGCCTAGGGCAGGCGCTGTGAGTAACCGGATCAATCATTAATCGAGGAAAAATGTTTATTCGCGAATTCCTATACGTCGACACCGACAAGGTGCGTGGCATGCTAGCTCAGCTCGATGGTGGGATCAGCGAAGAACAGCGTGACACGACCAAGCGTGACAAGCGGACCGAGGGTGGCATCAAGGGTTTTGCTGGGCACTATCAAGGGTGGGGTGAGGAGAGCTACGTTACGAAGTCTCTCGGCGACGCTCTCTTCCCTACCCTCGAAGATGCTCTTGATTCCGAAAGTCTAATTCACGATCTGTCGGAAGATCTGCAAGACCCTTCCTTCTGGCAATCCGGGCGACTTCAGGAAGTAGCACCTCCTGGTACTCTGATCCGCGTTTCGTCCCTAGGTTCATTGTTCGATGCACGGTATGTTGCAGCCAACTTGGCCGGATTCGGTGCGACGTATTCGGGTATGGAAGCAATCGGGGCGGTCGAGAGTTCACGGCCAAGCGCCAGCAGCAACAGAGGAAACCCGAAGAGCAAGGGCTCGAAGGGGCAGGAGCCGGCCTCGCACGAGCTTGAGGACTCCATCCCAGAGTTTAGCCCAATTAAGGGCGAGGAGGGCGGCGAGATTGGGCCGCAGTACCTCCGCGGCATTGTGAAGCTCTCGCGAGGGCTCTTTCTTCCTGGGCTGCACCTCAATCTTTATCCGACAGACGATGATACCCTCAGCATTGGCGCGCGACTTCAGGAGGGCCGGCACTTCCTAGACGGCGATCCGGAGATCCTGTTTGCCCGCTACGGCACGGGCAAGCAGATGTGGACGCTGGTTGGCACAGTCGGCCACTATGCCGACGAGAGGGATAGGCAAGGCCCTATGGCTGTCGACATTACAGACGGGTCGGGGAATGTCGTCCGCGGTCGGACGGCCGGCTTTATCAATTCACATATGCGTTTCCTGGGGGCCCTTGGATTCGCCGATGTTCCGCAGTGGCCCGGATTCAACGTGGTGCCGATGGCGGTCTACCGCACCATCTCCAGACGACCACACGAGGTGGGCGCCGTCTAGTGGGTGGCCACGCGTTGTCGCCGATCCACCCTGCGTGGGTCATCCTGGCTTGTTTGGGTCGGCGGTGAACGGGATGTCTACTCCCGTCTCGCCACCGACCCGAACTCACCGGTAGAACTCCATCTTGGAGTGCGTACCGGGCAAAGCCGTCCCCGTGTTGACTGCCGAGTAGGCGAGACACCGACGGATGGGCTGGCTGCGACATCAGGTCTATAGGAAGAGCGACCAGATGCTCTCGCGCGGCTTCACGAGGCTCAGCCACTGACCGACTCGGATGTCTAAGAGGCGTGATGTCGGGGGGATCACCGCAATATCGATCAACCGGGAATCAGTCGAACGACGGCAGCGACGGGCCGAGGACGTCGTCCGCGTCCACGATCGTGTACGCATACCCCTGCTCGGCCAGGAACCGCTGCCGGTGCGCCGCGTACTCCGTATCGATCGTGTCCCGGGACACCACCGTGTAGAAGTGCGCCTGCCGCCCATCCGCCTTCGGCCGCAGCACCCGCCCCAACCGCTGCGCCTCCTCCTGCCGCGACCCGAAGGTCCCCGACACCTGAATAGCGACGGCAGCCTCCGGCAGGTCGATCGAGAAGTTCCCGACCTTGGAGATGACCAGCGTCTTCACCTCACCCGACCGGAACGCGTCGAACAGCCGCTCCCGCTCCTTGTTGGTCGTCGACCCCTGCACGATCGGCGCGTCGAGATACTCCCCGAGCTGGTGCAACTGGTCGATGTACCCGCCGATGACCAGCACCTGCTCGTCCGGGTGCCGCTCCACGAGCGCCCGCACCACCGGCAGCTTCGTCCGCGCCGTCGCCGCCATCCGGTAGCGCTCCTCGGCCTCCGCCGTCGCGTACGCCATCCGCTCGGCGTCGGTCAGGGTGACCCGGACCTCGGTGCACTCGGCCGGGGCGATCCAGCCCTGCTGCTCGATGTCCTTCCACGGCGCGTCGTACCGCTTCGGGCCGATCAGGCTGAACACGTCGCCCTCGCGGCCGTCCTCGCGTACCAGAGTCGCCGTGAGGCCGAGCCGACGGCGGGCCTGGAGGTCCGCGGTGAAGCGGAAGATCGGCGCGGGCAGCAGGTGCACCTCGTCGTAGATGACCAGACCCCAGTCGCGGGCGCCGAACAGGTCGAGGTGGGTGAACGCGCCCTTCTTGCGGGAGGTGAGCACCTGGTACGTGGCGATGGTGACCGGGCGGATCTCCTTGCGCTCGCCCGAGTACTCGCCGATCTCCTCCTCGGTGAGCGAGGTGCGGGCGATCAGCTCGCGCTTCCACTGCCGGCCGGCGACCGTGTTGGTGACCAGGATCAGCGTGGTCGCCTTGGCCTCGGCCATGGCCGCCGCCCCGACCAGCGTCTTGCCGGCGCCGCAGGGGAGGACCACCACGCCGGAGCCGCCGGCCCAGAACGCCTCGACGGCCTCCCGCTGGTAGGACCGCAGCGTCCACGGCTTGCCGCCGTCCTTGCCGGACTCGGCCAGCTCGATCGGGTGCGCCTCGCCGTCGACGTAGCCGGCCAGGTCCTCGGCGGGCCAGCCGAGCTTCAGCAGCGCCTGCTTGAGCCGGCCCCGCTCGGAGGGGTGCACCTGGATGGTGTCGTCGTCGAGCTTCGGGCCGAGCATGCCGGCGAGCTTCTTGCTCTTGGCGACCTCGACCAGCACCACCCGGTCGAGCGCGCGGAGCACCAGGCCGTGCGCCGGGTCGTTGGCGAGCTGGAGCCGGCCGTAGCGGTCCATCGTCTCGGCCACGTCGACCAGCAGGGCGTGCGGCACCGGGTAGCGGGAGTACTTGATCAGCGAGTCCACCACGCCCTCGGCGTCGTGGCCGGCGGCCCGGGCGTTCCACAGCCCCAGCGGGGTGAGCCGGTAGGTGTGCACGTGCTCGGGGGAGCGCTCCAGCTCGGCGAAGGGCGCGATGGCCATCCGGCACGCCTGGGCGTCCGGGTGATCGATCTCCAGCAGCAGGGTCTTGTCCGACTGCACGATCAGTGGTCCACCGCTCACGCCAGCGTCCTCTCCCTATGCCGGAATTCTCGCCCACCCGGCGGCTGACCTGCCGGAGGCGGACCATCCAGTGTTGCACGCGAAAAGGTGTCCGGAAAAAGTCTCGCTGGACAGGCAACGTCACACTCCTCGCGTACGTCTAGCAAGCGAGACAACTGTCCAGGGGGAGGGCCCATGAAGCGTGTCCGGTTCGTCGTCCGGGCCGTCAGCCTGGCAGCGGTCGTGCTGGTCGGCGTCGGAGCGTGTGCGCTCGATCCGCAGGGCGACGGATCCGGGGCCGCCGCCCCGGCCCCCGTCGGCCTGACGGAAGAGGCATCGGGGGCGAGCGCGCCGCCCACGCCGGAGCAGCCTGCGCCGTCCCCGTCGGCGCAGCCGAGCCGGACGGCCACGCCGAAACCCAGCCGCAGCACCACGCCGAAGCCGGCCACGCCGAGCCCGTCCCGGTCCACCGGGTGCCCGCAGGGGGAGCACCAGCGGGCCGTGGAGACGTACCTGACCCGGCTGGGCGGTTTCGGGACGCTGACCGTGGACGGTTAGCAGTCGGCCGCCGACTGCACCGCGATCAAGAAGTTCCAGCGCCGCTACGGGATCAGCCCGGCCGCCGGTCGCGCCGGCGCCACCACGTACGACGTGGCGAAGCGGCTGGCCAGCACCGACACCGGGCGCTGCAACGCCGGCTCCGGCACCACCTTCTGCGTCGACCTGACCCGGCAGACCGTCTGGGCGATGCGCGGCGGGAAGGTCGTCATGGGACCGACGGTGACCCGCACCGGCATGGCCGGCTTCGCCACCCCGACCGGCACCTACTCGGTGGGTGGGAAGAACCTGCGCGAGTGGTCCAACCCGTACGAGGTCTGGCTGCCCTACTGGCAGCGGTTCAACGGCGGGATCGGCTTCCACGAGACCACGACCTACCTGCACAACCCCTGGATCGGCTCGCACGGCTGCGTGAACCTGCTGCACCGCGACGCCGTGCGGCTCTGGGAGCTGGGCTCGGTCGGCACCCGCGTGGTCGTCTTCGGCCACCGCTCTGGCACCTGATACCAGCCCGGACGTGACCGTCCCGCCCGGATCAGGGTTTTATCCCCTGTCCGGGTGACCCCTTCCGGTGCCACGCTGGAGGCCGGGTCCACCACGGGGCGGGAGGGACTGGAGATGACCGTCGACCACGACGTGCTCCCCGAGGACGACCGGGCGCGCCAGCAGGAGGTCTCACCGGCGGCCCTGGTCGGCTACGCGGCCGCGGCCGCCGGCATCTTCGGCTGGTTCCTGTTCGGGCTGCTGGTGCAGCGGCAGGGCTTCGTCGACTCGGTCGGCGAGTCGGCCGGGGCCGCGTTCGCCCTGCTGCTCACCGTCTCGGTGGTCGGCACGCTGCGCCGCAACGGCGACTAGTCCTCCAGCACCGCCGCGGTGATCCGGTGCAGCGCGAAGGTGTGCAGCATTTCGGTGCGCTCGTCCTCGGCGCGCAGGTAGCCGGCCCCGATCGAGACGGGCCGGACCAGCCGGGACGCGGTCGCCCCGTGCGCGTCGACGTAGCCGACCCAGACCAGCGCCTTGTCCCGTACCGCCTGCTGGAGCACCGCGAGGGCGTCGCTGTGGGTGTGCGCCGGCGCCGGGCCGGTGGCCGCCGTCCCGCCACGGACCACCGCCGGGGCCCGCCGCGCCGCCCGGGCCGCCGCCTCGCCCCGGCGGATCTGCTCGACCACCCCGAGGAGCCGGGGCATCGGCAGCCGCGGGGCCGCGAGCGGGTCCAGGCCGCGGCTGGTCACCGGCACCCGGGCCGGCGCCCGCCGGACCTTCGGCCGGGCGAGCACCGCCGCGCCGCCGGCATCCTCGGGCACCGGCGCGTAACCGGCGTCGCGCAGCGCGGTCAGCATGCGGTTCACCTGGTACGGGGTGACGAGCACCGTCGGGGCCAACCGCCGGAACGCCAGCGCCTCCAGCCGCTTGTCGGCCTGCACCTCGGTGAGCAGCGCCTCGTCGTCGCTGCGCACGTAGCCGCCGGCCGAGCCCACCCGCAGCCCGCCGTGCTTGCGCGCCACGTCGTCCACCAGGTAGGTCAACCCCTGCGGCACCGGGGTACGCGACCGGCGGCGGAACAGCGCGTGCAGGTCGTCGGCCGTGTAGCCGGCGTCCAGGGCCCGCCGGACGCTGGCCGTGGTGACGCGGTGCACGCTCGCCCCGCCGGCCGACTCGTGCTCCGCCACGACGTCCAGTTCGGCGGCGAGCGCCGGGTCTGGCGGGCCGGGCACCACCACGGTCAGGTCGGCCTGCACGAGGAAGTGGTCGACCGGGGCGGGCAGCAGCGCGTCCAGCGCGCGGACGGCGGTGGACGGCTCACCCGACTCGGCGTCGGCGTACAGCCCGAGCGGGTCCTCGGCCCGCTCGTCGGCGTCGGTCAGCTCGGCCAGCAGCAGCCGCCCGTACGAGGTCAGCGCGCCGAGCCCGGTCACCCCGAGCTGGGCCGCCTCGGCCAGCACCTCGCGGTGCGCGGCCTCCCGGCCCCGCGCCCGGCGCGGCGCCCGCCAGTCCAGCAGCTCCAGCACCTCGTCCTGGGTCGGCGCGGTCGCCGGGGTCAGGTCGGCCAGCACGGCCAGCACGAAGCGCCGGGCAGCCGGCGCGCCGGCCCGTTCCGCCTCGGCGGAGAGCACCGAGATCGGCCGGTCCCGATCGTCCCGCTGGCCGACCAGGCCCACCTGGCGGGTCATGGTCAGCCAGGCCCGGGCCAGCTGCTCCCAGCGCTGGGCCAGCGAGGCGGCCCGCCACACCTCGTACCCGCCGGTGGGCAGGATCTGCTGATCACCGCCGTGCCGGGTGGTGACCGCGCCGGGCAGGTCCATCTCGCCGAGCAACCCGGCCGCGTACGCCACCTCGAACAGCAGCGCGGTGGTCGGGTCGTCCAGCCCCAGACCGCGGGCCAGCCGGCGCAGGTCGCGGACGCCCACGCCGCCGGAGCGCAGCACCGGGGCCGGCTCGGCGGCGAGGGCCTCCAGCAGCGCCTCGGTGTGCCGGACCACCTCCATGGTCTGCCCGGCTCCGGCCGAGTCGACGGCCTTGGCCTCGCGCGGTGGGCTCGACACCACGGGCGGGCTGGTGCGCAGCGGGCCGAGCGGGCCGCTGTCCCGCCGCAGCAGCAGCGCCACCTCGCGGGGCAGCTCGACGGTGCCGCCGCCCTTGACGGCCGACATCCGGACGAGCAGCCGGTGCTCCACCAGCCAGCGGATCGGCGAGCCGGTGGCCGCGCCGCCGTTGACCAGGTCCGGCGGAAGCACGTCCTCAGCGCCGGTGGCGGGGGCCTCCAGCGCGCCCGGGGGCACGGTGCCGACCGGCGGGCCGGCGGCGAGCCGGTCCAGGATCGCCCGGGCCGAGGGCGGCGCGGCCAGCAGCGTCCGCCGCAGCTTCGCCGGGTCCGTGCAGACGGCCGCCGCCCGCGGGTCCAGCTCCGCCGCCGGCCGGCCCAGCCCCGCGGGGTACGGGGACACCTCGTCGACGCCGCCCACCACGTGCAGGTCGTGCTCCGGCCCGTACAGCAGGAAGAGCGCACGGAGCTTGTTCACGGCGCTGCGGACCGCGGTCGGGGCGGGCGGGTGCGGGCCGGCGGTGGCCAGGGCCAGGATCGCCTCGGTGGCGGTGCCGCCGCCGTCCGGGCCCCGGGTGAGCCGGGCGGCGTCCAGGATCAGGAGGGTGAACTGGTCCAGCCCGTCGAGCGCCCGGGCCACGGAGACGCGCGACTGGGCGCGGATGGCGAGGGCGGAGACGTCGGCCGGCACCGGCACGACGAGGTCCGGCCGCAGCTGGAGGAGGGCGGCGAGGGACTCGTCGGGAAGGGTCCGCAGGTGGTCGGCGAGTGAGGTGGTCATCGTCGTTCCACGCTAGCCCGGCCGGGGGCTGTCCCGCCCCTCGGACGGGTACGTTCTCGGAATGCCCTCACTCATGGTCGGCTTCGACCTGGACATGACCCTGGTCGACTCGCGCCCCGGCATCGCGGCCGCCTACCGGGCGCTGACCGCGCGGACCGGCGTGCCCGTCGACGCCGAGCTGGCGGTCTCCCGCCTCGGGCCGCCGCTGCGCACCGAGATCGCGCACTGGTTCCCGCCGGAGCAGGTCGAGGAGGCGGTGACCATGTACCGCGAGCTCTACCCGGCGTACGCGATCACCCCGACCCTGCCGATGCCCGGCGCGGAGGCGGCGATCGCGGCGGTGCACGCGCGCGGCGGCCGGGTCATGGTGGTGACCTCCAAGATCGGCCGGCTGGCGAAGCTGCACCTGGACCACCTCGGCCTGGCCGTCGACGAGCTGGCCGGCGACCTGTTCGCCGAGGAGAAGGCGACCGCGCTGCGGGAGCACGGCGCCACCCTCTACGTGGGCGATCACGTGGCCGACATGGCCGCCGCGAAGGCTGCGGGAATCCCGGGCGTGGGAGTAGCGACCGGCCCGTGCCCGAGGGAGGACCTGAGCGCCGCCGGAGCCCACCTGGTGCTGGATGATCTCACCGGATTCCCGGCGGCGCTGGACCGGATCATCGGGCTAGCCTTGGAGGGGTAGAGGTTCCGAGCGAAGCAGGGGTTTTCAGGTGCCGACGGGTCGAGTGAAGTGGTATGACGCGGCCAAGGGATACGGGTTCGTCACCAGTGACGAGGGTGGCGACGTGTTCCTGCCGAAGGGCGCGCTGCCGACGGGTGTCACCGACCTGAAGGGCGGCCAGCGGGTCGATTTCAGCGTGGTGGACAGCCGGCGGGGCGCCCAGGCCATGGGGGTCAAGCTGCTGGAGGCGCCGCCCTCGGTGGCGGAACTGCGCCGCCGGCCCGCCGAGGAGCTGCACGGCCTGGTCGAAGACATGATCAAGGTGCTGGAGGCGAAGGTCCAGCCGGACCTGCGCCGGGGCCGCTTCCCGGACCGGAAGACCGCGCAGAAGATCGCTCAGCTGGTCCACGCGGTGGCGCGCGAGCTGGAGGTCTGAGGGACGAGCCCGGCGTCGGCGGCCCGGCCCAGCAGCGCCTCCACGGCGGCGAAGCCGTCCTCTCCGAGGTCGGCGGTGAACTCGTTGACGTAGAGGCCGATGTGCCGGTCCACCACGTCGGGCTCCATCTCCTGCGCGTGCGCGAGGACGTACTCCCGGCTGGCCTCCGGGTCGGCCCAGGCCTGCCGGACCGACTCGCGGATCCAGGCGGCCGCCTCGACCGGGTCCACCGCGCCCTTGCGGGCCAGGATCGCGCCGAGCGGGATCGGCAGCCCGGTGTCGCCCTCCCACCACTCGCCCAGGTCGACCAGCGCGGTCAGCCCGTGTCGCGGGTAGGTGAAGCGCGCCTCGTGGATCACCAGCCCGGCGTCGTACCGCCCGGCCGCCACCCCCGGCATGATCTCGTGGAACGGCACCACCTCGATCCGCGCCGGTGCCTGGTCGGCCGCCCACAGCCGGAACAACAGGTACGCCGTGGTCCGCTCGCCCGGCACCGCCACCGTCGCGCCGGAGAGGTCGGCCCGGTCGCCCCGGGTGAGCACCAGCGGGCCGCAGCCGCGCCCCAGCGCACCCCCGCAGGGCAGCAGGTGGTAGTCGTCGAGCAGCCACGGCAGCGCCGCGTAGCTCACCTTCACCAGGTCGAACGCCCCACGCTCGGCGGCCGTGTTGGTGACGTCCACGTCGGCGTAGGTCACCTCGACCGGCGGCGCGCCGGGCACCCGGCCGTGCACCAGGGCGTCGAAGACGAACGTGTCGTTGGGGCAGGGCGAGATCGCCAGGGAGAGCGCCACGCCCCCACCGTAACCCCGCCGGATCCGGTGCCCACCACCCCGGGCCCGCCGGGTGTGACGAGCAACCGGCCGCGTCGCCCGTCGGCCTCGATGCCTCCTGTTCAGCCGCTACAAACTTGATGACGTAAGCGGATCGCGGCGACCCTTGACCCGCCCGCTCAGGCATCCCGGCACCGGGGTGTGACGGGGGCCCGTCGTGCGCGTTTCCGTCAGCCTCGGCGCCGGCGTGAGCCTGAACGGCGCGAGGCCCAGTGACGCCTGGATCGTCTATGAGACTCTGCAACGACCTCCGCCTCGAGGCCATGAGTCACCTACGTCATCAAGTTCGTAGTCGCTTCAGCAGCGGTGACGGGATGCCCGGGTCGACCTGAAACTGTCGGCCAGCGACGACATGCGTCCCCAGCTGGCCCGATTTTCCACATGGTTGTCCACAGGTGGATTAGCGGGGTTGAGGGCGAGCGCGGCGCCGCCCGACCATGGCCCGGTGACCGACGCCGAGTCTGTGACCGACCTGGCTGCGACCCTGCGGGCGCTGCGCCGCGCGGCTGATCTGAGCCAGCGGGAGCTGGCCCGGAAGTCCGGGGTGCCGCAGGCCACGATCGCCCGTATCGAGTCGGGGCGGTCACCGGATCCGAGCTTCCGCACCGTCGAGCGCCTCATCGGCGCCACGGCCGGTCGGTTCGTGCTCCACGGGCCGACCGGCGTCGAGCTGACGACGGTGCCGCACGAGGAGTTGCGGGACGCGGCGGGTCGGCACTGCCCCGCCCACCTGGACGCCCACGAAGTGCGTGAGCCGAAGGACTGGCCCGGTGCCTGGTGGGCGCACTGGTTCAACGTGCCACCTAACCGCTGGCCTCCGTTGCCAGCCGTGACGTTCCGGCTCGATCGCATCGTGCGGGACCGGGATCGGCTGCGCGAGCGGGTGCGCCGCGATCACCTGGTCCGCCGCTACACCGACCCGGCGCTCCCGTCGACCTCCTGGCGGTTCGTCGCCGAATTGCCGGATGGCGGCCTCGTCGGGGAGTTGCGCGCGCACGAACGCAGCAGCGACTTGCTCATCGGGCATCCCGAGCCGGGTCAGCGGCAGGTCGTGCTGGACGGTGTGCTCGTCGCTCCGCCGTACCGGTTGCTGGGCATCGGGCGGCGCCTGGTCGCCGCGCTCGTGGCAGAGATGGCCCGGGCGGGCGTGCGGTCGGCGCACGCGATCGCCGAGAGCGCTGGTGCCAGCTTCCTGGTCGCGTGCGGGTTCGAGGTAGAGGCGAGCCGGCCCGCGGCGCTGCGGTTCGAGCGGCCGATTAGCGGAGGGCCGCGGCCGCCGCGGTGAGCGCGGCGAACGCCTCGCGCATTCGCCAGGATTCGCGGTCGCGGGGGCCGATCGGGTTGGAGACCGTCCGCAGCTCGGCGAAGGGCAGGCCGGCCTGGGTGGCGGCGACGGCGACGCCGTACCCCTCCATGGCCTCGGCCACCGCGTCGGGGTGCCGGTCGGCGAGGGCCGTGGTGCTCGCGGCGGTGCCGGTCACCGTGCTGATCGTGAGCACCGCGCCGACGGTGGCCGCTGGCAGGGCGGTCCGCAGGGCGCCCAGCAGGCCGGGGTCGGCGGGCACGACGCTGCCGCCGCCGAGCAGTTCCGGCGGCATGCCCAGTTCCTCGAGCGGGATGAAGCCGGTGGGGGACTCGGCGCCCAGGTCGGCGGCGACGCTGCGGTTGGCGAGCACGGTGCCGCCGACCGGCACGCGGCCGACGAAGCCGCCCGCGATGCCGGCGCTGACCACCGCCCGGTACGGCCGACCGGCCGCCTCGGCGAGCGCCAGCAGGCGGGCGGTGGCGGCGCCGGCCACGGCGGGGCCGACCCCGACCGGCGCGACGGTGATTGTGGGGTCGGTGAGGCCCGCCCGGACCGCGTCCGCCTCGGCGGGCACCGCGGTCACCACCAGCAGTCCGCTCACGCCACCGGTCCCCGGGGCTCCCGCCGGTTCTCGTCCTCGGTCCCGCCCGGCCCGCCGACGGAGGACGACGGGCGGTAGATGTGGAAGCCCGGCGGTGCCAGGTCGTCGTCGGCCGGGAGGGGCGGGTCGGCCCGGTGCGGGGCCGGCGGGGGGGGGGGGGGGGCGGCGG
>NZ_JBSSLX010000153.1:0-14547 GCF_053890995.1 Micromonospora sp. I033
GCTGACCTTGGTGCCGCAGAGTTCCTCGATGCGGGCGATGTAGCGTCTCGCGTTCTCGGGGAGGTCTTCCTCGGTTCTGGCCTTGGTGATGTCTTCCCACCAGCCGTCGAGCTCTTCGTAGATCGGCGTGGCGTGGTGGAAGTCGGTCTGCGTCATCGGCATGTCGTCGAAGCGCTCGCCGTTGATCTCGTAGCCGACGCAGAGCGGCACCTTGGGCATGCCGGTCAGCACGTCCAGCTTGGTGATGACCAGGTCGGTGACGCCGTTGAGGCGGCACGCGTACCGGGCCACGACGGCGTCGAACCAACCGGTGCGGCGCTCGCGGCCGGTGGTGGTGCCGTACTCGTGACCGATCTTGCGCAGGTGCTGGCCGTTGTCGTCGAACAGCTCGGTCGGGAACGGGCCGGAACCCACCCGGGTGGTGTACGCCTTGCTCACCGCGATGACCTTGGTGATCGCGGTCGGCGGGATGCCCGCGCCCACACACGCCCCGCCCGCCGTCGGGTTCGACGAGGTGACGAAGGGGTAGGTGCCGTGGTCCATGTCGAGCATGGTGGCCTGGGCGCCCTCCAGGAGGACGGTCTCGCCACGGTCCAGCGCGTCCCAGAGCATCACCCGGGTCTCCGCGATGTACGGCCGCAGCCGCTCGGCGTACCGCAGGTACTCCTCGACGGTCTCGTCGACGTCGATCGCCTTGCGGTTGTAGACCTTGAACAGCACCTGGTTCTTCTCGCGGAGCGCCAGCTCCAGCTTCTTGCGCAGGATGCCGGGGTCGAGCAGGTCCTGGAGCCGGATGCCCATCCGGGCGACCTTGTCGCCGTACGCGGGGCCGATGCCCCGGCCGGTGGTGCCGATCCGCGAGCTGCCCAGGTAGCGCTCGACCACCCGGTCCAGCGCCCGGTGGTGGGGCATGATGAGGTGCGCGTCACCCGAGATCCGCAGCCGGGAGACGTCGACCCCCCGCTCGGCGAGACCGTCGATCTCCTCCAGCAGCACCTTCGGGTCGACCACGACGCCGTTGCCGATGACGATCATCGCGTTCGGCGACAGCGCGCCGGACGGCATCAGGTGCAGCGCGTACTTCTGGCCGTCCGGGGTGATCACCGTGTGACCGGCGTTGTTGCCGCCGGAGTAGCGCACGACGTAGTCGACCCGCTCACCCAGCAGGTCGGTAACCTTGCCCTTGCCCTCGTCGCCCCACTGAGCGCCGATGAGCACGATCGCTGGCATCTTCTCCGCCTCCAGAAGGCTCGGGTGCCAGGTGGCGACCGGTCGGCGAGCCCGGGGTGTCAGGCTAACAAGTAGTGACGGCGGGACCGGCAGGGGTTCGTCGAGAAGCAGGAGGCTCCTTCGTGTACGACGTGGTGCTGCTCACCCTCGGCTCGGAGCGGGACGCTCCCGGCGGTGGCTGCGGCAGCGGTGGAGCCTGCTGCGGTGGCGCGTCGGAGGCGGCCGGCGAGCGGCCCGAGGAGCGCTGCGAGAGCCCCCGCGTACCGGTGCTGGCCTGCGCGGACGCGCTGACCGCCCGGGGCGCCCGGGTGGAGACCGTCACGGCCCGCTCGGACGCTGAGATCGACGAGGTGCTGGCCCGCCTCGACGGCCCGGCCCGCGCCGACGGCCTCACCTGGCCGGACCCCGATTCCAAGACGCGGCTGGTCGTCGCCACAGCCAGTGACGGACAGTTGCGCGCCGTGTTGCGCCGGCTGGTCCGGCGGTACGCTCCGCCGCCCAGCCGCCGCCCCGCCGACCTGCCCGGCAACCGGACGGTGCCCGACCTGCCGCCGGTCGGCGTACTCCCGCTCGATCCGGCCCGGTCCGGGACGGCGCGGGACCTGGCCGCGCAGCTGGGCCTGCCCCGCGACCCGGAGGCGGTGGCCGCCGCGGTGCTGGACGGCACCGCCCGCCGGCTCGACCTGCTGCGCAACGACGGCGGCTCGGTGACCCTGGACGGCGCGCTGCTCGGCGCGGCCGACGACGCGGGCCGGCCGCTGCACTGGCGGGCGCGGATCGAGGTCGACGGCACGCTGCTGAGCAACGGCGAGGAGCCGATCATGGCCTGCGCGATCGGCAACGCCGGCGCGTACGCGCGCCTGGACGACGTGACGCTGCTCGCCGACCCGGACCCGTCCGACGGCCGGGTGCAGGTGGCCGTGGCCGTGCCCGTGGTCACCCGGTCCGCGTTGGGCAGGAAGAGGGTACGGCTGGAGGTGCGCCGGGCCCGGGGCCGTGCGACGGCGGTCGTACCCCGCGACGAGAAGGTGCCCTACCTCGACGACGGCGTCGAGGGCGAGCTGAGCCGGAAGCGGTCCTGGTGGATCGAGCCGGGCGCCTGGGCGGTCTGGACGGCCTGACCTCCGTCGATCCCCGCTCGGGCCACCCGGCTGACCGGACGGCCTATCCTCGGCGGGAGGAATGGGGAGGAACCGTGGTGCACGAGAACGCCGACCGGGCCCACGTGCCGGGTCAACCGCAGGTGCCGGAGCGGCAGGGCCGGTACCCCGGCGACGACCGCCCCGGGACCGGCGGACGTCGTCCGGGCGGATGCCTCGACCGTCGACGCCCGAACGCCCGGCGAAGCGGCGGAGAGCTCCGGCGACCGCGGGGCCGGTGCGCCGCCGAACGGCCGGCCGGAGTCCCCCTGGGCCCAGCCTCCGCAGCGCGCGACCGCCGACTCCGTCACTCCGGCCCCGCGCGCCGGACCGGTTCCGCCATCGACCCGGGCCGACGCGGTGAACCCGCCCGCCACCGGACCAGCGACCCCGCCCGACGCCGCCGGCCCGACGCAGGCCATCCCACCCGACGCCGCGCACTCGACGCAGGCCACCCCACCCGACGCCGCGCACCCGACGCAGGCCACCGCCGACCCGACCGCCCGCGGGCCGGTCACGCCCGCGACCGGAGCCGCCCCGCAGGACGATCCCCAGGCCGGCCTCGGAAGCCAGGCTTCCGGCGGGTCGCCTGAGGCCGCGGCGCCGCGGCTCGGCCCGTTCCCGCCCTCGCCGGGCGTGCCACTCCAGCAGCCCTACGGCGACGGCACGGCGTACCCGCCGGGACCGGTCGGCTACGGGCAAGGGGCGCCGTCGCAGGCCGGGACGGCCGGCTGGTACCCGCCCGCCTGGCCGCAGCAGGCCGGCCCGCCCGCGCATCCGGGCGCGCCCCAGCAGCAGCCCGGGCCACAGCCGCAGCCTCAGCAGCCCGGGCCGCAGCAGCAGCCCGGGGTCCGGCAGCCGGTGCCGGGCGCGTACCCCGAGCAGGTCTGGACGCCGGCGAGCGGTGCCCCGCCGACGGCGGAGGACTTCGCCCGGCGGCGGCAGGCCCGGCCGGTCGACCCGGTCGCCACCATGGGCGTCCGCGCGGTGGTCAACAAGATCGGGCTGGTCCGGCTCCCACCCGGGCGGCAGGAGCAGGAGATGCGGCGCGACATCGAGATGGTGCGCCGCAACTTCGGCGGGCTGCGCCAGGTGACCGTGGTGAACCCGAAGGGCGGCGCCGGCAAGACGGTCGCCATCCTGCTGCTCGCCATGACCTTCGGCCAGAAACGCGGCGGGTACGTGCTGGCCTGGGACAACAACGAGACCCAGGGCACCCTCGGGATGCGGGCGCAGCAGGACTTCCACTCCCGCACGGTCCGGGACATGCTGCGCGACCTGGCCCAGTTCCAGGGGCCGCACGGCCGGGTCGGGGACCTGTCGCAGTACGTCCGCTCGCAGGGCGAGGGGATGTTCGACGTGCTCGCCTCGGACGAGTCGGCGACCGGCGGCGAGATGCTGACCGCGGCCGCGTTCGCCGAGATCCGCGAGGTGGTCAGCCGCTTCTACAAGCTGATCTTCGTGGACACCGGGAACAACGTCCGGGCGCAGAACTGGCAGGCCGCCATGGACGCCACGGATCAGCTGGTGGTCACCATGTCGGCGCGGAACGACTCGGCCGAGACCGCCGCCCGGATGCTCGACCACCTGGAGCAGAGCGGCCGGCAGCGGCTGGTCCGGCAGGCGGTGACGGTGGTGTCGATGCCGCCGTCCCGCAAGGAGATCGACCTGCCGGCCATCCAGGAGCACTTCGCCGCGCGGACGCGGGCGGTGCTGCTGGCGCCGTACGAGCGGCTCATCGACACCGGCGAGCCGATCCGGTACGGCCAGCTCTCCTCGGCCACCCGGGACGCCTGGTTGAAGATCGCCGCGTCGGTGGCGGAAGGGCTGTAGGACGGGCGCGGCGGCCGGCTCCCCGTGGGGGAACCGGCCGCCGGTCGGGGTCAGTGGCTGGCCAGGGCGTCCCCGGCGGCCGGGTCGCAGTCGCGGAGGAACTGGGCGCAGCGCGCCGCCTCGTCCGCCTCGCCGATCTCGCCGGCCGCCCGGGAGAGCACGTAGAGGCAGCGGAGGAAGCCCCGGTTGGGTTTGTGCGACCAGGGCACCGGACCGTGGCCCTTCCAGCCGCTGCGGCGGAGCTGGTCGAGGCCCCGGTGGTAGCCGGTGCGGGCGTACGCGTACGCCGGGATGACCTGGCCCGCGTCGAGCGCCCGGGTGGCCAGCGCCGCCCAGCCCGCGCTGTAGGTCGGGAAGCGGGCCGCCACCTCGGCGAACGCCTCGTCGGTGTGCTGCTCGGCGGCGGCCGCCAGCGCGGCGTCGGCCTCCTCGTGCGCGGGCAGGAGGGTGGCCGGTGGCTCAGGCAACAGGTTCTGCATCGCCCCATTCAACCCGCTTCGCCCTGGGGTTCGCGAGGGGGTCCGGCAAGCCGGTCGGCTGAACGGCTGAGGGTTTCGTCACGCCTGCGGCGTGCCGCCCACGTACCCGCGGCCCATGCCGCGGCGAGCCTTTTTCCACTACAACTACAGATCCGGAGCCTCCCCAGGACCGGGTATGCAGGAGCCCGGCGGCCTGGCCACCGGGCTCCTGTCCGTGCCGCCCGGGTTTGCCGGCTTGCCGCCCCGGGGCAGGATGATCTGGTGCCGACCCCACCGCCCGCGGACGTCATCGAGCCGCACGACACCAGCCATGACGAGATCGAGACCCGGACCGAGTTCGACCGGCGGCTGGCCGAGGGGAGCCTGGCCGGCCTGACCGTGCAGGGCCTCCGCCTCGACCTGGACCCGGTCCCCGACCTGCGCGGCGTCGAGGTCGCCGGCGCCCTCTTCGTGGGCTGCCGGTTCGCGAACCGCGAGGTGGGCGCCGACCTGGTCCGGCGGGGCGCGAACGTCGTCCCGCCCTTCTCCGGGCTGCCCTACCCGACCCAGCCGGCCCACCTCTACAGCGCCGACGACCTGGCCGCCGGCTTCGCCGAGGGCGGCTTCGCCGGAATGTACGACACCCGGGTGTACGCGCACTTCCGCGCGCACGGCGGCGCCCTGCCCGACGTGCGGGAGGCGCTGGGCCAGCGGCTGCACGACCACGGGGTGGACAACGCCCTGGCCGACGCCACCCGGACCTGGCTGGCCGTGCACGGGCCGCAGTCCGTGGTGGGCGTGATGGGCGGGCACGCGGTGCCGCGCGGCAGCGCCGCGTACCGGATGGCGGCGGTGCTGGGCTGGGAGCTGGCGCGGGCCGACCGGCTGGTGGTGACCGGGGGCGGTCCCGGCGTCATGGAGGCGGCGAACCTGGGCGCGTTCCTCGCGGCCTGGCCGGCGGAGGAGCTGACGGCGGCGATCGACCTGCTGGCCACCGCGCCCGACTTCACCGACCACGACCGCTACACCGACGCGGCGCTGCGGGTCCGGGCCCGGTACGCGGCCGGCCCGACCCTGCCCACGCCCCGCCCGGCTGCGGCCGGCACCGAGTGGGCCCGCTCGGGCGGCCTGGCCATCCCCACCTGGCTGTACGGCCACGAGCCGGCGAACCTGTTCGCCGGGCGGATCGCCAAGTACTTCTCCAACGCCATCCGGGAGGACACCATCCTCCGGCTGGCCCGGGGCGGGATCGTCTTCGCGCCCGGCCGGGCGGGCACGGTGCAGGAGGTGTTCCAGGCGGCCACCAAGACCTACTACGGCACCGACGGGGCGAGCGGCGCGTACGTCTTCCTGGACCAGACCTACTGGACCACCGAGCTGCCGGTGGAGTCGCTGCTGCGGCCGCTCTTCGCGGCCTCCCCGTTCGGCGACCTGTCGCCCACGGTGCACCTGACCGACGACGTCCGCGAGGCGGTCCGCGTGCTCACCGCCGGCTGAGACGCGCGGAGGCCGGCACCCGATCGGGTGCCGGCCTCCGGCTCACGCGGTGGTCACTTCATCGTGGTGCCGGTGGAGCGCAGGTGCTCGCAGGCCTCCACGACGCGGGCGGCCATGCCGGCCTCGGCGGCCTTGCCCCAGACGCGCGGGTCGTACATCTTCTTGTTGCCGACCTCGCCGTCGACCTTCAGCACGCCGTCGTAGTTGCGGAACATGTGGTCGGCGACCGGCCGGGTGAAGGTGTACTGGGTGTCGGTGTCGATGTTCATCTTCACCACGCCGTAGTCCAGCGCCTCGCGGATCTCCGACAGCAGCGAGCCGGAACCGCCGTGGAACACCAGGCTGAGCGGCTTCTCCTTGTTGTACTTGGCGCCCACCGCCATCTGGATGTGGTTGAGCACCTCCGGGCGGAGCTTCACGTTGCCGGGCTTGTAGACGCCGTGCACGTTGCCGAAGGTCAGCGCCGCCATGTAGCGGCCCTTCTCGCCGAGGCCGAGCGCGTCGACCATGGCCAGACCGTCCTCGACGGTGGTGTAGAGCTTTTCGTTGATGGCGTTCTCGACGCCGTCCTCCTCGCCGCCGACGACGCCGACCTCGATCTCAAGGACGATCTTGCCCTTGGCGGCCTCGGTGAGCAGCTGCTCGGCGATCTCCAGGTTCTCCGCCACCGGCACGGCCGAGCCGTCCCACATGTGCGACTGGAAGAGCGGCTCCTGGCCGTTCTTCACGCGCTCCTGCGAGATGGCCATCAGCGGCCGGACGAACTTGTCCAGCTTGTCCTTCGGGCAGTGGTCGGTGTGCAGGGCGATGTTCACCGGGTACTTCTTGGCCACCTCGTGCGCGTACGCCGCGAAGGCCACCGCGCCGGTCACCATGTCCTTCACGGACGGGCCGGACAGGTACTCCGCGCCGCCGGTGGAGACCTGGATGATGCCGTCGCTCTCCGCGTCGGCGAAGCCCTTGAGCGCCGCGTTCAGCGTCTGGGAGGAGGTCACGTTGATCGCGGGGTACGCGTACCGGCCGGCCTTGGCCCGGTCCAGCATCTCCGCGTAGGCCTCGGGGGAAGCGATGGGCATGTCGAACGCTCCTTACTTACCGCTCTCGGCCGTGCAGGCCGCTCTCTTCCTTGGGTGCGCCGGACCGCGCTGTCCACCGCGGGAAGTATCCCGTAGGAGCGCGCGGCGGACACAACCGACCCGGGAACCGCTCACCGCTCCTCCAGGCTGTCCGGCACGACGACGTTGATCAGCCAGCTCACCACCGCCATCACGATGGCGCCCCAGAAGGCGGCCCAGAAGCCGTTCACGTGGAACGGCAGGTCCAGCCCGCGGGCGATCCAGTCGGTGAGCAGGAACAGCAGGGCGTTGACCACCAGCGCGAACAGACCCAGCGTGAGCAGGTAGAACACGCAGCCGATCACCTTGATGACCGGCTTCAGCAGGGCGTTGACGACACCGAAGATGAGCGCCACCACGACCAGGGTGAACACGGTGTTGAAACCGTTGCGGCCGGTCACCTCCACCCCGGGCACGATGAGCGTGGTGATCCACAGTGCGATCGCGGTGATCGCCAGCCGGATCAGGAACCCCACGCCATCATCCTGGCACCGGCCGCCGCGCCCGGAGGGACAATCGGCCGAGTCCGGGTCGTCGCCGCCGTTCGGCCCGGCTCCGAGCGGGGACCGGAGTCAGCCCGTACGGTGTGGTGGGAACTGTCCGCACCGAGATCCAGGGAGGGACGATGGGTCAGCCCGACGAGGACTTCGCCCCGAGCGACCACCTCGCTCCGGAGGAGCGGGACCTGGAGGCGGAGCCGGCCGACGCGGTCGAGCAGGCTGCGGCGGTCACCCCGGACGACGCCGACGGCGAGCCGCACCGGGGGCTGGAGGTCGGCGACTGGGACGCCATGGAGCAGGCCCGGGTGGTCACCGCCGACGAGGACGACTACCGCTGAGCCGTGCGGGCGGGGCCGTCGGCCCCGCCCGCGTCAGCGCAGGCCGGTGACCCGCTTCGGGTGCGCGGCGGTCCACTCATCGAGCCGGTCGCCGCGCAGCGCGTCGAGGAAGCCCGGGGCCAGTGCGGGATCGAGCTGGAAGCCGTACGGCTCCTTCTCCTTGTGCCGGACCGGCAGGTCGACCGCGACCGGGTCGGCGGTAGCGGCCTTTCCGGCCACGGAGACCAGCGTCGGCAGGGTCGCCTCCCCGGTGTCGGTGACCAGACCCGAGCCGACCTGCGTGATCAGGCGGCTGAGCAGCACCGGGTTGGTCAACACCTCCTGCTCGTGGAGCCGGCGGAGCAGTCCGGCCGCGTACCGTCCCGCGTTGCGGTCGCGGTCCAGGGCGCCGTCGGGCATCCCGTAGCGCTGGCGGAGCAGGTCCACCGCGGCGGCGCCGTCGAGCTGCTGGCAGCCGGCCGGATACACCCGCCGGGTGTGCTGGGAACGAACCGTGGCCGGCAGGCAGACGGGCACGCCGCCGACGGCGTCGGTGAGCCTGCTCGCCGACCGGTACGTCAGCACGCCGCCGGCGTCGATCCGTACCCCGGTGAGGTCGACGACCGCCTGGCGGGTGGCCTGGTAGCCATCGGCCAGGTCGGTCCCCGACCCCCGCAGGCCGTGGGCGAAGGAGGCGTTGATCTTGGCCATCCCCTCGCCGGGGATCTGCACCAGCAGGTCGCGCGGGACCGAGACGAGGTAGAGCCGGCTCCGGTCCGCCGGGACGTGGACCAGCAGGATCGAGTCAGCCCGCCGGATCCCGTCGGCGCCGGCCGCGTCCACGCCGAGCAGCAGCATGTTCAGCGCGCCGGTGGGCGTCGACGTCGGCGGGGGCCCGGCCAGCAGGTGAGCGGTCTCCGGCTGACCCGGCGCGATCGCGGTGAAGCCGGCCAGTGCGGCGGCCACCACCGCCATCGCCGTACCCGCGAGCCGGAGCCGGAGCCGGCGGCGCCGGCGGCGGGCAACCGCCCGGTCGATGGCGGCCCGGACCGGGCCGGTGGCCGGGGTGAGCGCCTCGCGCCGGGCGAAGGCGGCCCGCAGGTCGTCCTCGATCATGAGCAGACCTCCACGTACTCGGCTCGGAGGGTGGCCAGGGCCCGGGAGATGCAGGACCGGACGGTGCCCACGGCGCAGCCGAGGATCTCGGCGATCTCCGCGTCGGGCAGGTCCTCGTAGTAGCGCAGCACCAGCGTGGCCCGCTGCCGCCGGGGCAGCCGGGACAACCAGGACCACACCTGGTCCCGGTCCACCGCCGACTGCGCGTGGTCGCTCGGCGCCGGGACCGCCTCGTCCGGATCACCGCGCAGCAGCACCCGGCGTGCCCACGAGCCGCGCCGCCAGTCGATGAACTGGTTGGTGAGCATCCGGCGCACGTACCGCTCCGGGGCGTCGCTCCGGGCGACCCGGCGCCAGTTGAGCTGGACCCGGACCATGGTCTCCTGCACCAGGTCCTGCGCCTGGTGCGGATCCCCGGTCAGCATGACCGCATACCGCAGCAGGGCGCCCAGCCGCGCATCGGCGAACTCCTCGTACGTCACTGCACCTCCCGGTGTCCCGCCCTGTTGACGGGAACGGGCCGGCGGAACATTGCACCGCCGCTGGTCAACCGTTCGGTCAATATCTGCCGGCCAGAGCATCTCGGGGCAGCGCGGCACCTTAAGGCTTCTTTAAGCTCCACGGGCTCCACCTGATCATTCACGGGAGGAACCCCCACCATGCTCACCAACTCCACCCGGCGGTGGCTCACCGGGTTGGGCGTCGCAGGCGCGTTCGTCGCCGCCTCCGCCACCCCCGCCTCCGCTGCGGAGGCCTCCTTCGAGATCGTCACGCACGATTTGCTCGTCGCGCCCGGCCACTCGAACTATGGCTGGTTCTTCGCCCACCCGACCGACCACGAGTCGGAGCCGAAGTTCGGCCCGACCACCGTGGACATCGACCTGTCCCAGGTCGCGGACTTCGCCACGGTGGAGTCGGCGTGGGACTGGACGTGCGAGGTGTCGCCCACGAAGCTGCACTGCGAGACGGACCTGGCGGACGGCGACGAGCCCTGGTTCGACTACATGGTCACCGGCAAGGACGGCGCGAAGCCGGGACAGCAGGGCGACCTGGCGATCAGCATCACCTCGGGCGGCAAGACGGTCACCGCCACCGCCGGCATCACCATCGCTGAGGGTGTCGACCTGGTGAGCGACGCGACCGTCGAGGCCAGCGGGGCCCCCGGCAGCCACGCCCGCGTGCCGGGCGTCGTGCGCAACGCCGGGGAAACCGCCGTCGACGGAACCGTCCTGGTCGTGCAGGCCGACTGGCTGGCCGCCTACGACGGGAACTTCAGCAACTGCAAGGCGCACGAGGAGGGCGTTTTCGCCTTCTGCGCCATCGACACCAAGCTGGAGCCAGGCAAGTCGTACAAGCTCTCGGAGAACCTTCCGATCAAGCTCCGCCCGGAGACCCGCACCGGCGCCAAGTTCCCGGTCTACCTGGACTGGTGGACCACAGATGACTTCAACCAGGCGTTCGAGGACTGGCAGGACGAGGTCACGCCCGGCGACGGCGTTGAACTCCGTCTCGTCGAGCAGACGGTGAACGCGGCGCGGGTGCCGCAGACGGACCTGGACACCCAGAACAACATGACCATCGCAACGGTCCGAGTGACCGGCGACAACCCGGCGGACCTGGCGACCAAGGGTGCCACCGCCAGCGGCAAGAAGGGCGACGTCGTCACCGTCCGACCGAGCTTCACCAACCTGGGGCCGGCCGTGCTCGAGTACATCGGTCAGGGGACGCCGGGCATCCAGCTCGAGGACCTGCCGGTCCGGATCTCCATTCCGGCAGACACGACGGTGATCGAGGCGCCCTTCGACTGCGTGCCGTTCGTGCCGACCGAGGAGTGGGACCCGTGGTTCGCGGGCTGGGGTGAGCCGGGCGCCAAGGAGTATGCGTGCCAGGTCACCGAGAGCCCGAAGGGCATGGAGAACCCGTACGAGTTCCAGCTCCGCATCGACAAGGTGGTGCCGAACGCCAGCGGAAAGATCGTCACCACACTGGCTGGCGACCCGAACAGCAAGAACGACACCGCCGCGATCGTCATCAACCCGGCCGGCGGCGGCAACCCGGGCACGCCGGGTGACGGTGGTCAGGGTGGCGGTGGCGACGGCGACGGTGGTCAGGGTGGCGGTGACGGGGGCACCCTGCCGATCACCGGTTCCTCCACCGGCCTGATGGCCGCCGTCGGCGCGCTCCTGCTCGCCGCCGGCGCCGCCGGCTACGTGGTGTCCCGCCGCCGCAAGACCCGCTTCGTCGCCTGACCAAGCACCAAGGTGCCCCGCCGACCCCGGTCGGCGGGGCACCGGCGTGTCCGGGCGCCGCCACGAGCTGGTCTTCGCCATCCTGGCCTGCGAGTCCGAGCCGGTCGACCCGCGGCGGTGACCCGTCCACCCGGTCCGGCGCGGCACCGGACCGGGCCCGGGTACCCTTTGTGGCCGTGGACACAGCTGAGAAGACCCGGGTGCTCTCCGAGAGCGTGGCCCTGAACCCGCTCGACCCGAAGGACCTCATCCACACCTTCGGGATGATCGGCGTCTGGGCGATCCTCTTCGCCGAGACCGGCCTGCTGGTCGGCTTCTTCTTTCCGGGCGACTCGCTGCTCTTCCTGGCCGGGGTGGCCGCCTCGCCGGTGGCCGACGCGATCTTCGGCGACGGCACCCGGCTCTCGCTGACCGGCCTGCTGATCGGCGGGCCGCTCTGCGCGATCGTCGGCGCCCAGCTCGGGCACTGGCTCGGCGCGCGCTACGGCAAGCGGATGTTCGATCGCCCCAACTCCCGCCTGTTCAAGCGGGAGTACGTGGAGAAGGCCGAGTACTACTTCCAGAAGTTCGGCCCGGCGAAGGCCGTGGTCCTGGCCCGGTTCATCCCGATCGTGCGGACGTTCCTCAACCCGGTGGCCGGGGTGCTCGGCATGCCGGCCCGGCAGTTCTTCCTGTGGAACGTGGTCGGGGCGATCCTCTGGGTGGACGGCATCCTGCTGATCGGCTACCTGCTGGCCGACCAGATCTACGAGGCGATCGGCGACAAGATCGACCGTTACATCCTGCCGGTGGTGGCGCTGATCATCCTGATCTCGGTGCTGCCGATCTTCTTCGAGTTCCTCCGTGACCGGCGGGCGCGCAAGCGCGGCGAGGCGGTCGCGGTGATCGCGGCGGCCACCGCGGCGGGCACCGTCGAGGCGGTCCGGGACGCGGTCGACGGCGACGACGACGACCAGCACCACCGGCGCGGCGGCCAGCACCGCCGCTGACCCGAGGAGACACCGAAGGCCGGCCCCCTTCTCGGGGGGCCGGCCTTCGACTACGACCTGTCGACCTGCGGGTGGTACGGATGACGGGCAGCCGTCACCGTCCGGTGGTGGCGCCACCCCTGGCACGCCACCCGTCGCCGCCCGAGGCGGCCACCCGGACCTCCGACACGTCCGGATTCAGCGGGCCTTCTTGGTGGCCCGCTTCCGCGGCGGGGTGAGCAGATCCGCGATCGTGGCGATCGCGGTCGGCACCAGCCGGTAGTACGCCCAGACACCGCGCTTCTCCCGCTCCAGCAAGCCGGCCTCGGTGAGGATGCGCAGGTGGTGGCTGACCGTCGGCTGCGAGAGGCCGAGCGGCGCGGTGAGGTCACACACGCACGCCTCCCCCTCGGGAGCCGACTGGATCAGGCTGAGCAGCCGCAGCCGGGCGGGGTCGGCGAGGGCCTTGAGGACCCCCGCGAGCCGCTCGGCGTCGGCACGTTCGATCGGCTCGCCGGCAAGCGGCGAGATCTGAGGCATGGTCATTTCAGCCAACGCAGTTCCCACGTATTCCATCCTTCCACCAGCAGCATCGATCCGCCTGCATATCAGCAGATCCGAATCGGCAAACTTTTACGCCACAAGGCCGAGGTCAGCCAACGTATAGGCCGCCCGATAAGGCAGTCCGGCGGCTCGCACCGCGTCGCCGGCGCCTCGATCAACAATAACCGCCACACCCACCACCTCGGCCCCGGCCTCGCGCAATGCCTCGACGGCGGTCAACACGCTGCCGCCGGTGGTCGAGGTGTCCTCGACCGCCAGCACCCGGCGCCCGGCGACGTCCGGCCCCTCGATCCGTCGTTGGAGGCCGTGCGCCTTGCCCGCCTTGCGGACCACGAAGGCGTCCAGCGGGCGATCGGTCCCGGCCGACGCGTGCAGCATCGCGGTGGCCACCGGGTCGGCCCCCAGGGTCAGCCCGCCCACCGCGTCGTACGCCCAGTCCGCGGTGAGGTCGCGCATCACCCGGCCGATCAACGGCGCCGCCCGGTGATGGAGCGTGACGCGACGCAGATCGACGTACCAGTCCGCCTCCCGACCCGACGAGAGCACCACCCGGCCGTGGACCACAGCCAGGTCGGTGATGAATTTACGCAGGTCGTCGTGGTCCCCCATGGCGATAGAGGGTACTTCGCAAGTCTGGGAGGCGGGCGTGGGGTCCTCCCTGGTCAACCCTGCGGGCGACCGACGGGTGGCGATGCCCGACTACGCTGTGCGACTGTCCATCCCGGTCAGCGGGCGGGCATCCCGGTGACGGGACACCCGCCGGCCCGGCCCGGGGTCAGTCGCCGGCCCGGCCGACCCGGCCGCGGGTGTCCCGGGAGACGCCGCGCAGCAGCCGCCGGGGCGCGTGCCGCAGCCCCGCCACGGCCAGCTTGTACTTCCAGCTCGGCACGCTGACCGCCTTGCCTTTCCGCAGGTCACGCAGGCCTTCGTCGACCACGTCGTCGGTCCGCAGCCACATCCACGCCGGGGTGCGCGACATGTCGATGCCGGCCCGCTCGTGATAGCCGGTGCGGGTGTAGCCGGGGCAGAGGGCCATCACGCGGACGCCGAACGGCGCCACCGACTGGCCGATCGATTCACTGAAATTCGTCACCCAGGCCTTGCTGGCCGAGTAGGTCGATCCCGGCATGGGGACACCGAAGCCCGCGACCGAAGAGACATTTATCACTGCCCCGTGGCCTCGTTCGACCATCGGGCCTAGGGCCGCGTGGGTCAGCCGGAGCACGGCCAGCACGTTGAGCCGGACCAGCCGCGCCTCGTCGACGACGGTCGACCGGACGAACGGGGTGTTGAGGCTGATGCCGGCGTTGTTCACCAGCAGCTCCACCGGCGGCTCGCCGGTCAGCCGGCCTTCGACCGCGGCGCAGCCGTCGTCGGTGGACAGATCCGCGGCGACGGTCTCGACCCGGTGGCCGTGCCGGCCGGTCAGCTCGGCCGCCAGGGCGTCGAGCCGGCCCGCGTCCCGGGCCACCAGGACGAGGTCCCAGCCGTCGGCGGCGAGTCGGCGGGCGAACGCCTCGCCGATGCCCAGGCTGGCGCCGGTGATCAGGGCCCGGCGCGG
>NZ_JBSSLX010000154.1:0-14447 GCF_053890995.1 Micromonospora sp. I033
CAAGGCCGGGCGGGGCGCTGTCGGGGGCGCACCCCACCGCCGACGTGGCCGACCCGGGGGTGCCCGCCCCCCGGGCCGCCCGGTTCGGGCTGCCGGGGCGGCGCCCGCTGCCCCCGCCCCGTCCCGGCTCGCCCGCCGCCGGCCCCGGCCGGGGCATCGGCCGGATCGGCGAGCTGCCCGCCCCGCTGACCCTGGCCGAGCTGACCCGGCACGCCGCCGCCGTGCTCCCCGTCACCGCCTGGGGAGTTCGCGCCGCCGGGGATCCCGGGCGTATGGTTCGTACCCTCGCCGTCAGCGGCGGTTCGGGGGACGCCTTCCTCGCCGAGGCGACCGCGGCCGGGGTGGACGCGTTCCTCACCGCCGACCTGCGCCACCACCCCGCCGGCGAGCACCTCGCCGCCGGGGGGCCGGCCCTGCTGGACGCCGCACACTGGGCGACCGAGCGACCCTGGCTGGACGACCTGGCCGCCCACCTGCGGGACGAGCTGGGTGTCGAGACCGTGGTGTCCGACCTGGACACCGACCCGTGGACCGTGCATGCCGCCGCACCCCGACCGGACGACAAGGAGCCCCGACCGTGAAGGCTGACCCGAAGGTGCAGCGCCGCCTGCTCGACCTGCAGGCGATCGACACCGCACTGGCCCAGCTCGCCCACCGCCGCCGGACGCTGCCCGAGCTGGCCGAGCTGGAGGCCCTGGCCCGCGAGCTCTCCGCGCTGGAGGACGAGCGGGTCCGCGCCCAGGTGGCCGTGGACGACCTCGACCGGGACATCGCCCGGCTGGAGAAGGACGTCGACCAGGTCCGTGCCCGCAAGACCAAGGACGAGAACCGGCTGGCCGCGGGCACCGGACCGGCCCGCGAGTTGGAGGCGCTCCAGCACGAGCTGGCCTCGCTGAACCGCCGGCAGAACGACCTGGAGGACGCCGAGCTGGAGCTGATGGAGCAGCGGGAGACCGCGCAGGGCGTGCTGGACGGCGTCGAGCGGCGGATCGCCGAGGCCCGCGACCGCCGCGCCGCGGCCGAGCAGCGCCGCGACGGCAGCCTCGCCGAGATCGCCAAGGAGGAGGAGTTCAAGCGGGGCGCCCGCCAGCCCCTCGCCGGCGACCTCCCGGCCGACCTGGTCGCCCTCTACGACAAGATCCGCACGGACACCGGCCTCGGCGCGGCGCTGCTCACCGGCGCCCGCTGCGGGGGATGCCGGCTGGAACTCTCCGGCGCCGACCTGGCCCGGATCCGCAAGGCCGACCCGGACGACGTGGTCCGCTGCGAGGAGTGCCGGCGGATCATGGTCCGGACCAACGAGTCGGGGCTGTAGCCGTCGTGGCGGTGCGCGCGGTGGTGGTGGAGGCCGACGGCGGGTCCCGCGGCAACCCCGGGCCGGCCGGCTACGGCGCGGTGGTCCGGGACCCGGCGACCGGCGAGGTGCTGGCCGAGCGCTCCGAGGCGATCGGCACGGCCACCAACAACGTGGCCGAGTACCGGGGCCTGATCGCCGGGCTGGAGGCCGCCGCCGAGCTGGGTGCGGCCGAGGTCGAGGCCCGGATGGACTCGAAGCTGGTGGTCGAGCAGATGTGCGGCCGCTGGCAGATCAAGCACCCCGGGCTGCGGCCGCTCGCCGCGCAGGCCGCCGGGCTGGTCGCCCGGTTCACCAGCGTGCGGTTCAGCTGGGTGCCCCGGGAGCGGAACAAGCACGCCGACGCGCTGGCGAACGCGGCGATGGACGCGGCGGCCGGCCTGGCCCCGACCCGGCCCGCCGTGGAGTCGCCGCGGATCGTCGAGCCGCCGCGCGAGGTGGCCGCCCCCGACTCGGCCGCGCGGGCCGCGGCCCGCGAGGTGGCCGCCCGCGCCGCGACCGGCCGGGCCACCGGCACCGACCCGGCCACCACCCCGGCCTCCTGGGAGCCGCGCCCGACCGAGGAGGCCACCCGGCTCGTCCTGGTCCGGCACGGCGAGACCGAGCGCACCGTGCAGAAGCGCTACTCCGGCCGCGGTGACGTACCGCTGACCGACCGTGGCCGGGCCCAGGCCCGGGCCACCGCCGCGCGGGTGGCCGCCCTCGCGCCGTCGGTCGCGGCCGTGGTCAGCTCGCCGCTGTCCCGGTGCACGGCCACCGCCGAGGCGATCGCCGCGCTGGTCGGCAACCCTCCGGTACGCCCCGACGACGACCTGATCGAGTGCGACTTCGGGGTCTGGGAGGGGCGCACCTTCGCCGAGGTGCGCGACGGCTGGGCCGGGGAGCTGGACGCCTGGCTCGCCTCCACGAGGATCGCCCCGCCCGAAGGGGAGTCGTTCGCCACGGTCGCCGAGCGGACCGGCCGGGCGGTCGACCGGCTGCGGAAGGCGTACCCGGGAGAGACCGTCGTGGTGGTCTCCCACGTCTCGCCGATCAAGCTGGTGCTGCGCGACGCCCTCGCGGCCGGCGACGCGTTCCTGCACCGGCTCTACCTGGACACCGCGGGTGTCTCGGTGCTCGACCTCTACCCGGACGGCGGCGTCGCGGTCCGCTCCGTCAACGACACCGCCCACCTGGCCGACCTCTGAGCCCTACGGCGACTCCAGCTCGGCGCGTCTGACGCCGCGCCGCGACCTGGAGCCACCGGCCGTTCGGCGCATGCGGGCGGCCGCTCGGCGCACCGGCGTCCTCCGGTAGAACGTGACCGCGCTCACAGGGTCGTAGCCTCCGGCCGTCACATGGCAAGTTACGACTTCCCGGAGGTGTGTCACATGGCAGCACCAGAGCCGGAGGCGCCGGCAACGGCGCGATCCAGGGCGAAGGATCACAGCCCCTGGAACTGGTTGCTCTTCATACCGATCGTGGTGCCGCTGATCCCGGCCTTCTTCAACGCCGACTCACCCCGGCTGTTCGGGTTCCCGCGTTTCTACTGGCTGCAACTGGCCTGGATCCTCCTCGGCGTGGCCACCACCACGCTCGTCTACCAGATGACCAAGAAGCGGGGAGGTGACCGCTGATGTGGCGTGACCACCTGACCGAGATCATCGTCTTCACCCTGCTCTTCCTGCTGGTCAGCGCCATGGGTTTCGTGGCGGCCCGGTGGCGGGCGCCGCGCGACATGGCGCACCTGGACGAGTGGGGCCTGGGCGGCCGCAGCTTCGGCGGCTGGATCACCTGGTTCCTGGTCGGCGGTGACCTCTACACCGCGTACACCTTCGTGGCGGTGCCGGCGCTGATCTTCGGGGCCGGGGCGGCGGGCTTCTTCGCCGTGCCGTACACGATCGTCATCTACCCGCTGGTGTTCCTGGTGCTCTGCCGGCTCTGGTCGGTCTCCCACCGGCACGGCTTCGTCACCCCGGCCGACTTCGTGCGCAACCGGTTCGACTCGCCGATCCTGGCGCTGCTGGTCGCCATCACCGGCATCGTGGCGACCATGCCGTACATCGCCCTGCAGCTGGTCGGCATCGAGGCGGTGCTCAAGACGATGGGCGTGACCGGGGACAGCACGCTGGCCCGGCACCTGCCGATCATCATCGCCTTCGCCATCCTGGCGGCCTACACGTACCAGTCCGGGCTGCGCGCGCCGGCGCTGATCGCCTTCGTCAAGGACTCGCTGATCTACATCGTGATCCTGGTGGCGGTCATCTACCTGCCCTACAAGCTGGGTGGCTGGGGCGACATCTTCGACGCGGCCGACGCGAAGTTCCAGGCGTCACCCGCGCCCGGGGACGGCATCCTGCTCAACGCCAACAACCAGCTCCAGTACGTCACCCTGGCGTTCGGCTCGGCGCTGGCGCTCTTCCTCTACCCGCACAGCATCACCGGCGTGCTGGCCAGCAAGAACCGGGACGTGATCAAGCGGAACATGTCCGCGCTGCCGGCGTACAGCCTGCTGCTCGGGTTGATCGCGCTGCTCGGCTACATGGCCATCGCGGCGAACGTGAAGCCGCTGCCGGGCGCCAAGGCCGGCAGCGTGGACGGCAACACGGTGGTGCCGCTGCTCTTCGACAGCCAGTTCCCGGACTGGTTCGCGGGCGTGGCGTACGCGGCCATCGGCATCGGTGCGCTGGTGCCGGCGGCGATCATGTCGATCGCGGCGGCGAACCTGTTCACCCGCAACATCTACAAGGAGTACCTGAAACGGGACGCCTCGCCGGCGCAGGAGGCGAACGTCTCGAAGATCACCTCGCTGGTGGTGAAGGTCGGCGCGGTGGCCTGCATCGTGTTCCTCGACCCGCAGTTCTCCATCGATCTCCAGCTCATCGGCGGCGTGATCATCCTCCAGACGCTGCCGGCGGTGGCGCTGGGCCTCTACACCCGCTGGTTCCACCGCGGCGCACTGATCGCCGGCTGGGTGGCCGGCATGGGGCTCGGCATGTGGATGCTCTACCAGATCGGGAACCCGGCAACCGGCAAGAAGCACTTCGCCGGCTCGGCCTTCCCGCTGGAGAAGTTCGGCTTCGACACCCCGAAGACGATCTACGTGGGCATCGTGGCGGTGCTGGTCAACCTGGCGGTGGCCGCGCTGATCACCCTGGTGCTGCGGGCCGCGAAGGTGGCCGACGGGGTGGACGGCACCACCCCGGACGACTACTTCGCCGACGAGGGCGACCCCCGGGTCACCCCCGGCGCGGAGCGGGACGCGGACGCCGCCCCCGAACCGGTCGCCTGATCTGCCCCGAGGCCCCGGTCGCCACGCTGGCGGCCGGGGCCTCATCGTGTGTTCAGCGGCGGCGGGTGCGCGATTCGAGGGCCTCGTTGAGCCGGTGCAGCAGGTCCGCGAGGCTCTCCCGGTCGTCGGGTGACCAGGCGGCCAGGATGTCGCCGTAGAGCCGGGTGCGGGCGGCCCGCACCGCGGCCATCCGCTGGAGGCCGGCGGGGGTGGGGGAGATCACCGTGCCCCGCCCGTCGGCCGGATCCGGGGTACGCGCGATCAGCCCGTCCCGCTGCATCGCCGAGACCTGCCGGGTGACCGTGGAGCCGTCCAGGTTCAGCTTGGCGGCCAGCGCGGAGACGTTCTGCGGGCCGGCGCCGGCCAGGTGCCGCAGGATCACGTACGCCGCCCGGTCCAGCACCCGGTGCTCGGCCGTGCCGGTGGCCCGGCGGGTCGCCTCGCCGAGCCGCATGAGCAGCGCGACCTCGGTCTCGATCCGGCCGAGTGTGACCTCGTCCGCGTTGGCGTCGTCCCTCATAGCTGTATGATACAACCGAATTACCTGTAACATACAGCTATCTGTCTGGAGGCGCGGAGTGGATCGGCGATCCGAACCCAACCGCAGTGCCATCTACGCCACCACCCTGGTGGCCTTCCTCGCCATCGCCGGCATCGCCGTGGTGGACCCGATCCTGCCGGCCATCGGCGAGGCGATCGGGGTCACCGCCTGGCAGGTCGAACTGCTCTTCACCGCGTACATCGCGGTGATGGCGGTCGGCATGATCCCGGCCACCCTGGCCAGCGGGAGATTCGGCTTCAAGCCGGTTCTGATCACCGGCGTCTCGGTGGTCGGCCTGGCCGCCATCCTCGCGTCGTTCAGCAACGACATCGTGCAGCTCTCGGTGCTGCGCGGCGTCTGGGGCCTGGGCAACGCCATGTTCTTCGCCACGGCCATGGTGGTGCTGGTCAACCTCGCCAACGACCGGGAGTGGGTGGTCGGCCTCTTCGAGACCGCGCTCGGTCTCGGGTTCGCCGTCGGCCCGCTGATCGGCGGCCTGCTCGGCGAGGTGACCTGGCGACTGCCCTTCTTCGTCTGCGGCGTGTTCATGGTGCTGGCGCTGGCCGTCGCGTCGCGCAAGCTCCGCGAGCCGACCCGGAAGCAGCCCCCGGTACGCCTCGGCGCGATCTTCGCCACCTACCGCAAGCCGGCGTTCATCACCCTCTGCGTGGTCACCGCCGCCTACAACTTCGTCTTCTTCGTGGTGCTCGGCTACACGCCGCTCTACCTGCACCTCGACGTCATCCCGCTGGGCCTGGCCTTCACCGGCTGGGGTCTCGGCCTGGCCGCCGGCATCCTGCTGGTCGGGCACCGGCTGGCGCACCGGATCGGCGCGGTGCAGACCGTCGGCGTGGCCATCGCCGGCCTGCTGGTCTGCATGGTGCTCTTCGCGACCTCCACCGGCACCGCCATGTCGCTGGTGGTGCTGGTCCTCGCCGGCCTGTTCATGGGCCTGGCCAACGCCAACCTCACCGACCTCGCCCTGGGCCTGGGCTCCAGCGACCGCCGGGTCGCCACCGGCGCGTTCAACCTGGTCCGGTGGGGCGCCGCCGCGCCGGCCCCGATCATCTCCGGCAAGCTCGCCGAGCACGGGTTGGCCCTGCCGTTCTGGGTCGGCTTCGGGGTGCTCGCCGTCGGCGTGCTGGTCTACCTCGCCTTCGCGCACGTGATGGCCGCCGGCTACGGCGAGCGGGTGCTCTGGTCCCGCTGGAACTCCGCCGCGCGGCGCAACGAGCACGCCCCGGAGGAGCCGGTCGGCGAGGCGTACTGAGTCCGAGGAGGGGCCCTTCTGTCGGGGCCTCTCCTCACCCGGTCAGCCCAGGGCGCGGTAGAGCAGGTAGAGGCCGATCACCGTGCCGAAGACCACGATGAGGGTCCGCAGCACCACCGGCGGGAGCCGGCGGACCAGCCGGGCGCCCGCGTACCCGCCGACCAGGGTGGCCGGCGCGACCACCGCGACGGCGGCCCAGTCGACCGGGCCGAAGAGCGCGAACACCACAAGCGTGGTCAGCCCCACCACGGCCGAGAGCAGGTTCTTGATGGCCGACACCCGGGCCAGCGTGGCGTCCAGCACCAGGGCCAGGCCGGCCACCAGCATCACCCCGAGCGCCGCGCCGAAGTAGCCGCCGTACACCGTGCCGAGCGCGACCATGGCCTGCACGGTGACGGTACGGCGGCGCGGGCTCAGGCCGGCCGGATGGCCGACCAGCCGACGCAGCGGATCCTGGAAGGCCAGCACGGCGGTCGCGCCCAGCACCAGGAACGGCACCACCAGCTCGAACGCGCGCGCCGGGGTGGCCAGCAGCAGCACGCAGCCGACCACCGTGCCGGCCACGGCGGTGGGCAGCAGCGGCCAGAGCGCCCGCCCGTGGGGCAGGTCGGTCCGGCTGCCCGCCACGCTGGCCACGTAGCCGGGGAAGACCGACACCGAGTTGCTGACGTTGGCGGGCACCGGGGGCAGGCCGGTCGCGATCAGGGCCGGGAAGGTGATCAGAGAGCCACCCCCGGCCACCGCGTTCACCGTGCCCGCGGCGAGACCGGCGGCCACCAGCAGCGCGGCGTCGGAGAGGTCCATGATCCGGCAGGCTAGCCCGCCCGGAACGCCCGCGCAGGACCGGCCTCACCCCCGCCTCCCCGTGTTGATCAAGAAGTTTGCGTCAGGATTCCGGTCCGTCGAGACGCAAACTTCTTGATCAACACGACAAAGGGGGGCGGAGGGCGGGGGTCAGTCGGTCAGGAGGATGCCGGTCATCAGGACGCCTCTTGCCAGGTTGAGGACGCCCTCGCAGCCGGGGTAGCCGACCCGGGCGAGGGCGCCCGAACCCGTTCGGCCGAACAGGTACGGGGCGAGGCTGTAGGGGACCTCGGCCGTGACGGTCTCCCCCGTCTCGATCTGCACGAAGTCCATGGCCACCCGGTCGGCCTCGTGGTAGCGCTGGAGGATGTTGCCGCCCGCGTCGATCGCCGCGCGGACGCCGTCCGCCCAGGCCACCGCGCTCATCTCCCGGCCGATCAGCACCCCGTGCCCGGCCGAGCCGCCAGCCGGCTTGGCGACCAGGTCGGCCTGCTCGGCCAGGGCCCGGTCGAGCTGGTCGGCGGTGAGCGCCACGGTGTGCGGCACGTAGCGGCGGATCAGCGCCCGGTCGGTCTCGGGCAGCAGGTCCAGGTCGGCCCAGAGCCAGGCGTAGTTCAGCTTGTTGCTGAGCAGCCAGGCCGCGGTGCTGACGAACATCGGCAGGGTGCCGGCCGCCAGGGCGCCGGCCACCGCGTCCAGGCCGGCGCTCGGGGTGACCCGGTTGGGCACGAAGAGCCGGAACAGCGCCTCCACCGGGGCACCGTCGACCACCAGCCGGCGCTGGTCGTCCAGGGTGGCGGTGGAGACCGGGGCGATGACCAGGTCGATGCCGAAGCGCTTCGCCTGGTCGGCCAGCGGGGAGAGGATCCGGATGAACGTCTCCGGGTCGTCCAGGCCGGGGTACTCGGCGTCGAAGTCCATGAGCAGCGCCACCCGGGCGCCGTCGGGCAGGCCGAGGGTGTCCCGGATGGCCACGAAGCGCTGGTCGAGCAGGGACGGCGCGGGCCGGACCGGCAGTCCGCCGAGCAGGCCGTGCTCGCGGTAGAGCTCGGCGTACCGGTAGATCACCGTGTCGGCGTCGAAGCCGCCGCCGAGGCTGCTGTCGATGTTGTACTCGACGATGCACGGCACCCCGCCGGAGAGCAGCACGTCCGGCCGGTAGGCGGCGAGCAGCCCCTCGTGCAGCGGCTCGTCCTCGTCGAGCAGCCGGGTCTCCCCTTCCGGCACGTCGAGCAGCCGGCGCAGTTCCCCGGCGGTGCGGGCGCGCCGCCGGCAGGCCTCCAGGATGAGCTGGGCGATCCGGTCGCAGACCTCGTTCAGCTCGCGGAACGCGTCGGCGGTGAGCACCGGGGGCCGGGCCAGCCGCCACTGCTTGTTGTACGTGGCCCGGCCGTGGAAGATCTTCTCCCAGGCGCCGGCGCCGGCCGCCACCATCGCCGTCCGGGTCGGCTCCGGCAGGTCGGTCCACGCCTGTCCGGCGGGCGGCCACGGGTAGTTCGGGTCCATGGGGTCATCCGTCCTTCATGGTGAGTTGGATGGCGGCGGTGAGCTGGTCGCGGCCGGGCTGCACGGCCCGGTCCAGGGCGGGCGCGAAGGGCAGCACCGCGCCGTCCGGGCGAGTGACCCGGCGCGGTGGCGCGGCGAGGCGGACCCGTTCGACGACGGTGGCGATGATCTCGCCGGCGATCCCGCAGGACCGGTTGGAGTCGTCCACCACGACGAGGCGCCCGGTGCGGGACACCGAGTCGAGCAGCCCGTCCCAGTCGAACGGGTACAGCGTGCGCGGGTCGAACACCTCCACCGAGACCTGGTCGGCCAGGTCGTCGGCGACGGCCAGCGCGTCGTGCACCAGGTGCCCGACGGCGACCACCGTGACGTCCGTGCCCGCCCGCCGCACCACGCCCCGCCCCAACGGCACCGGCGCGAGGTCGGCGACGTCGGCCCGCACCTCCAGGGCCCCGGCGGGGGCGAAGACCACCACCGGGTCGTCGCAGCGGATCGCCGAGACCAGCAGCCCGTACGCGTCGGCCGGGGTGGCCGGCACCACGGTGGTCACCCCGACGTGGGCGAAGAGGCTGTACGGGTGGTCGGAGTGCTGCCCGGCCCAGCCGGTCCGGGAGCCGGAGCCGGGCACCAGGTAGGTGACCGGCACCGCGCACTGCCCGCCGGTCATCAGCGGGAACTTGTGCGCGTGGTTGACGATCTGCTCGAAGACCAGGAAGAGCAGCGACGGGATCTGGAACTCGATCACCGGCCGCGCCCCGGCCAGCGCGGCGCCGGTGGCGAAGCTGGTGAACGCCTGCTCCGACAGGGGCGTGTCGAGGACCCGCTCCGGGCCGAACCTCTTCATTAGGCCGGTGGTGACGTTGGCGGCGGCCACCCGGATGTCCTCGCCGAGCAGGAAGACTGACTCGTCGCGGGTCATCTCGTCGGCGAGCGCCCGGGTGAGCGCCCTGCGGTAGGAGAGCCGGGGCATCAGCCACCTCCGGTCCGGGCGGTGAGCCCGCTGGCGTACAGGTGGTCGAGGGCGGTGGCGGGGTCGGGCGCGGGGCCGGCCAGCGCGAAGTCCACCGCCGCGTCGAGGGTGGCCTCCACCTCCGCGTCGACCGCCGCGCGGACGGCGGCGGGCAGCCGGTCGCCCTGGATGAGCACGGGATCCCGCAGGCGCGCCGCCGCCACCTCCTCCGGCGGGCGGTAGTCGAGGCGTACCCGGTGTTCGAAGGTGTGGTGGGCGTCGAACCGGTAGGTGCGGGCCTCGACCAGCTCGGGGCCGCCGCCGGCCCGCATCCGGGCGACGGCGGCGGCGGTGACCTCGCGTACCCGCTCGGGGTCCTGGCCGTCGACGGCCGCCGCCGGCATGCCGAAGGCGGCCGCGCGGCCGGCGATGGTGCCGGCGACCGCGCCGGCGACCGGCATGGTGGTGGCGTAGCCGTTGTTCTCGCAGACGAAGAGCACCGGCACCCGCCAGAGCGCGGCCAGGTTGAACGCTTCGAGGAGCATCCCCTCGTTGACCGCGCCGTCGCCGAAGAAGGTCACCCCGACCACGTCGTCGCCGCGCCGCCGGCGCGCCCACACCGCTCCGGTGAGGATCGCGCCGGCGGCCCCGACGATGGCGTTGGCGCCGAGGACCCCGACGCCGAAGTCGGCGGCGTGCATCGACCCGCCCCGGCCCCGGTTGAGCCCGGTGACCCGGCCGCAGAGCTCGGCGAGCATCCGGGCCGGGTCGGCGCCCTTGGCCAGCACGTGCCCGTGCCCGCGGTGGGTGCCGGTGACCAGGTCGTCGGCGCGCAGCGCCGCGCAGACCCCGGCCGCGACGGCCTCCTGACCGAGGTACGGGTGGATGCCGCCGACGATCTCCCCGGCGTCGACCAGCTCGATCGCCCGCTCCTCGAAGCGGCGGATCAGCCGGACCGCCCGGTAGAGCCGGACCGGGTCGGAGCCGGTCACGCCGGCCGACCCTCCTTGATCGCGGCGAGGACGGCGTCCCAGAGTTGGGCCCGGGCGGCGAGCGCGGCGTTGACCGTGTCGGCGCACTCCTGCCACTTCGTGTCGTCGTCGCCGCAGAGGTCGGCGAGCATCTGCATGGCCATCGGGGTGTGCTGCTCGCCGTCGACCTCGATGTGCCGCTCCAGGTAGTCGACGAACGTGTGGAGCCGGTTGCTGCGCTCGTTGACGGCGACGACCTGGGTGAACATCTCCGGGATGAGGTCCTCCCGGCCGAACGCGAAGGCGGCCGCCTGGCAGTGCACCGGGGTGCTCTCGATGATCCGCCAGGTGGTGCCGGCGAACGCGGCCGAGGGCGCGGGCACGCCGGCCTCGCCCAGCGCCTCGGTGACCGGCCGGCCGGCGCGCAGCAGGTCGACCAGCCGGTCCACCGCTGTGGTGTCCGCGCCGGCCTCCCGCATGCCCCGCACGTAGAGCTCGAAGTGGCTGAGGTAGCCGTCGCCCAGCTCGTCGCTCTCCTCGACCATCACGATGTCGTTGATGAGGCGGCGGCTGCCGGTCGGGCCGGTGGGGATCCACGGCACGGTGACGCAGGTGAGCTGGCGCTGCAACGACGTCAGCAGCGACATGAAGTCCCACACCGCGAAGACGTGGTGCTCCATGAAGGTGACAAGCGCCTCGTGGGTGTCCAGGTTGGCGTAGAGCGGGTGCTTGACCACCACGTCGCGGCGGTGGGTCACCGCCCGCTCCAGCCGCTCGATGCCCGGGTGCGTCCGTCCCCAGTCGTACCGTGACATTCTCAGCCTCCCTGCTGGGCGCGGTCGCGCCAGATGACCGGGCAGAATTCGGGGTCCGCGTAGTCCGGCCGGCCCTCGTGGGTGCGGCGGACCAGCACGTCGTGGTTGTACGCCGCGAGCGTGCCGTCGGAGAGCGGATACTCCCGCCAGGCGTTGGCGCCGTCCTGCAGGTGCAGCGAGACGGCCTGGCGGGGCCGGCCGCTGACGTTCGCGCCGCTGCCGTGGTAGACGCGGCAGTGGTGGAAGCTCATGTGTCCCTTCGGGATCACCATGGGGATCTTGCGGATCTCCGCGTCGTTGTGGGCCGCGTTCTCGGCGAGCATCGCTTCGAGCTGGTCGCGGTCCCGGTCGGCGAAGTGCCGGACCACGGTGTCGTCGGCGCCGATCTCCCGCCACCGGTGCGAGCCGTCGACCACGGTGATGGTGCCCATCTCCTCGCCGCAGTCGTGGAACGGGATGAACGCGGTGAGCATGTTCTCCGAGGAGGAGGACGCCCAGTAGTGCTTGTCGAAGTGCCAGGGCACGATGTTGGACGGCTCGCCGGAGATCGGCGGCTTGTAGATGAGCGTGGACTGGAAGACGCGGATCTCGTCGGCCCGTGCGAGCCGGGCGGCGACCGCCCCGATCAGCGGCTTGCGCAGGATCCGGCCGAGGACGTCGTGCTCGTAGTGCACGTAGTCGTTGTGCCGCTGCACGTCGCCCCTGGCCGGCTCCCAGTAGGCCAGCTTCGGCGGCCGGACGGGCAGCCGCCGGTCCCGCTCCCCGGCGTAGTAGCGGTCGGCCGCCGCGACGAGGGTGTCCACCTCGTCGTCGGTCAGCAGCTTCTTGGTCAGGTACCAGCCGTGCTCGGCGTAGTGCCGCACGTCCTCCTCGGACGGCAGCAGCGCCTCCTCCTCGGCGGTCAGCTCCGGATGTGTGGTGGTCATGCCCGAACCCCTCCTGCCGTACCGGCCGCGACGGCGGGGGTCGCCCCCGCCGCGGCCAGTTCGCGTTCCTTGGCCTCGTAGAGCGCCTTGATGTTGCCGCTGCCGAAGGTGCGCGCCCCGCGCCGCTCGATGAGTTCGAGGAAGAGGGTGCGGCGCACGTGCATCGACTCGGTGAAGATCTGGAGCAGCTGGCCGTCGTGGTCCGAGTCGACCAGGATGCTCAGGGCGCGCAGCCGGTCCAGCGGCGCGTCCACCTTGCCGACCCGCTGTTCCAGGTCGTCGTAGTAGGCGTCCGGGGTGCCGGCGAAGCGCACCCCCCGGCCGGCGAGGGCGCCGACCGCGGTGACGATGTCGTCGGTGCGCAGCCCGAGGTGCTGCACCCCGGCGCCGGCGTGCCAGCGCAGGAAGTCCTCGATCTGCCCGGGTCGCCGGCCGGTGTCCGGCTCCAGCAGCACGAGGGTGACCCGCCCGGACGGGCTCTGCACCACCTTCGAGTTCATCGCCTGCCCGGCGACCTCGATGTGTTCCTCGAAGATCTGCGCGAAGCCGAAGACCTTCTCGTAGTGCCCGACCGTCTCGTCGAGCTGGCCGGGCGGCACGCAGACCGCCAGGTGGTCGATCTCGGCGAGCAGCTCGTCGCCGCCGGCGGCGGGCACCGCCTCGATCGCCCCGGGCAGGAACGCGGTCCGGTCGCCGCGCCGCTCGACCAGGCGGTGCCGCACGTCGCCGAAGCCGCCGACCTCGGCGGTCACCACCTCGGCGCCCGCGCCGGTGAAGGTGCGCGGCGGTGTCACCCCGGTCGCGCCCCGGGCCACCAGCTCCGCGTACGCCCCGGCGGCGTCGTCGACCTCCAGGGCCACCACGGCGATGCCGTCGCCGTGCCGGTGCACGTACGTCGAGGCCGGGTGCCCGGCGGTCAGCCCGGTGGTGAGCACCATCCGGATGTCGGCCTGTTCGAGCAGCAGCGAGCGCTGCCCGGTCAGCCCGGTCTCCGGGCCGCCCTGGCCCCGCAGCCGGAAACCGACGGCGGTGTCGAAGTAGAAGGCGGCCTGCCGGGCGTCCCCCACGTAGAGTTCGATGTGATCTATTCCATTGATGTCCATGAGTGGCCTTTCCCCCTGTTCCCCCCGTGACTGCGACCCGGGCGCCCGCCCGGGATGGAGTCCGCTCAGCTCGCCGCGGCCGGTGACGCGACCCGGCGCAGCAGCAGGCTGACGTTCTGGCCGCCGAACCCGAACGAGTTGGTCAGCGCGTGGTCGGCCCGGGTGGCCCGGGGCGCGGCGCGGACGTGGTCCGCCTCGCAGTCCGGGTCCGGGTCGTCGAGGTGGTAGGTGGGCGGGAGCAGCCCACGCCCGAGGGCGAGGGCGGTGGCCGCCGCCTCCAGCACGCCGGAGGCGCCGAGCAGGTGCCCGGTGAGGGCCTTGGTGGAGCTGACCGGCACCCCGCCGACGCCGAACACCTCGGCGAGGGCGGTGGTCTCGGCGATGTCGCCGAGCTTGGTCCCGGTGCCGTGCGCGTTGACGTAGCCGACCTCGGCCGGCGTCACCGCGCCCCCGGCCAGGGCGCGGCGCATGCACGCCGCCGCACCGGCGCCGTCCGGCCGGGGCGCGGTCGGGTGGTACGCGTCGGTGTTCACCCCGTAGCCGGCGACCTCGGCGTAGCCGGTGACCCCCCGGGCGGCGGCGTGCTCGGCGCGCTCCAGCACCAGCAGCGCCGCCCCCTCGGCGAGCACGAACCCGTTGCGCCGCTTGTCGAACGGGCGGCTGGCCTCGGTGGGCTCGTCCCAGCCCCGGGCCAGGGCGCGGGCGTTGCCGAAGGTGTCGGCGAAGGTCGGGAAGAGCGGCGCCTCGCTCGCCCCGCACACCACCACGTCGGCCTCGCCGGCCCGGATGAGGCGTACCCCGTCGGCCACCGCCTGGGCGCCGGAGGCGCAGGCGGTGCCCACCGAGGAGCTGTAGCCCCGGATGCCGTGGGCGATCGCGATCCGGGCCGACGGCATGTTCGGCAGGATCCCGGTGAGCAGGTACGGGCTGACCGCCG